>JBAUKK010000267.1:0-14708 GCA_049577645.1 Candidatus Deferrimicrobiaceae bacterium | reverse complement strand
GAGCATCCCGCAAGGAGAAGGACGGCAAGGATCGCCGAACCCCACCACGGGAGACGACGGATCCTCGCTGTCACCTCCCCTTCCCCGTTTCCTCCCGGGCGGACATGGCCTGTCCCTTGCCGGATCCCAGGAGGGGACCCAGGAATTCGAGGAGTTCCCCCCGCTCGACGAGCAGGCGGTAGCGGGCCTCGAACAGGTCGAACGAGGCATTGGAGAGGTCGACCTTCGCCCGTGTCGACAGGGTCTGGGCATCCAGGATCTCGGTCGAAATCGAGAGTCCCTCCCGGTACCGGTTGTTCTGGATCCTAAGGTTCTCCTCCGCACGGGCGACCGCCGTTTCCGCGACCGCCCTCCTCTTTTCGGCCTCCGTGACGGAAAGATGCGCCCTTTTCACCGAGAGCGCGATCTCGTCGCGGAACAGGGCCAGTTCCTCTTTCCTGAGATCCACGGTGATCAACGCCTCGCGTCTTGCCGCCTCGTCGGAAAAACCCGAGAACAGGTTGATCTTCCCCCCGATCAGCAGGGAGAAGACGCTCTTGTTCGGGTTGAATTCGTTGCTCTCGTAAGAGTATCCGCCCTGTCCGAAGAGGGTGGGGGCGAACTCCGCGCGCGCCGCGGTCACGGTCGCCTCCCCCTCGCGGATGGCGGCCCCCTGCGCCTTGAGCTCGGGGCGCTTTTCCATGGCGACGCGCAGGCTTTCGGCAAGCGGCGGCGGCCTCCCTTCCGGGACGGGGAAATCTCCCGGCTCCGGGGTGACGTCCTTCTCCCCGGAAAACCCCATCCGGAGGGCAAGACGCGACCGCGACAGTTCCCCCCGGTTTTCCGCCGTGATCAGCGAGGCCTCCTCGTTGGCGACCTGCACGTCGGCGGCCAGCACGTCGTTGCGTGCCACCACGCCCAGGTCGTAGAGATCCCCCGCCACCTTCCGGTGTTCCCTTGCCGCCGCGAGCGACTCCTCCGCGACGGTCCGGAGCTCTTCGGCGCGCCGGGCGGACAGGAAGGCGGAGATCACCTCGAAGGCGATACGCTCCCGGGCCAGTTCGGCGCCCCTTGCCGCGGCGTCGACCCGCGCCTCCGCCCCGGACAACCGGGCGCCCGTCTTCCCGAAATCGAAGATCGTCTGTTCGGCGGTGACCCGGGCGTGCAGGACGCCCTGGTCGGCGATCTGGGTCTCCCTTCCCAGCAGGAAGATGGCGGGCGGTTCGGAGAGAGACGTGTAGTCCCCCGAAGCGTCGAGGCGCGGGAGACGCGCGGCGGCGGCCCTCGTCCTTCCCTGCTCCGCGATCTCCATGGATTTCTCGGCGATCCGCCCTTCCCGTGCGTGGGACAGGGCGTGCCGCACCGCTTCGATCAGGGAAACGGAGGGAGGAGGCGGAACCAGGAGCGCGACGGCGAGGATTGCCGGGGTCAGTCGCATGCGCAATAGGATATTCTTCCCGCCCCGGGAAAAAAAGGGGCAATCTCCCGGCGGAAGCGGGGAAAACGGGCGGAACCCCCAAAAGGACCCCGCCCGTTCACCGGAATCGTCTGTTTTAACAGTCGAAATAGAGGAAGAACTCGTGCGGAAGAGGCCGCATCTTGATCGGGTTGACCTCGGCGTCCATCTTGTACTCGATCCACTTCTCGACCACGTCGGCGGTGAACACGTCGCCCTTGAGGAGAAAGTCGTGGTCCGCCTCCAGGGCCTTGAGGGACTCCTCGAGAGAACCGGGCGTTGTCGGTACGTTGGCGAGCTCCTCCGGGGAGAGTGCGTAGATGTCCTTGTCCAGCGGCTCCCCCGGGTTGATCTTGTTCTGGATTCCGTCCAGGCCGGCCATGAGCATCGCGGCGAATGCGAGGTATCCGTTGCAGGACGGGTCGGGGGTCCGGAACTCCAGGCGCTTGGCGCTCGGGGAGGCCGAATACATCGGAATCCGGACGGCGGCGGACCGGTTGCGGCTCGAGTACGCCAGGTTCACCGGCGCCTCGAACCCGGGGACGAGCCTCTTGTAGGAGTTCGTCGTCGGGTTGGAGAAGGCGCAGATGGCGGACGCGTGCTTCAGGATGCCGCCGATGTAATGCAGGGCCATCTTGGACAAGCCCCCGTACTCCTCCCCGGCGAAGAGGGGCTTCCCCCCCTTCCACAGGGACTGGTGCGTGTGCATCCCGCTCCCGTTGTCCGCGTACAGGGGTTTGGGCATGAAGGTGGTGGTCTTGCCGAACTTCCTCGCGACGTTCTTGACGATGTACTTGTACCACTGCAGCGCGTCGGCGCACTTCACCAGCGTATCGAACCGGAGGTCGATCTCCGCCTGGCCGGCCGTGGCGACCTCGTGGTGCTGGGCCTCGACCTTCAGGCCGACAAGTTCCATCACCCGCACCATCTCGTCGCGGAGGTCGTGGAGGGAGTCGGCGGGAGGGACGGGGAAGTACCCCTCCTTGTGGCGCGGCTTGTAGCCGAGGTTGGGCCTCTCTTCCCGGCCGGTGTTCCAGGTCCCTTCCTCGGAGTCGATGTAGAAGAACCCGTAGTGGGACGCCATCCCGTAACGGATGTCGTCGAAGATGAAGAACTCCGCTTCCGGTCCGAAGAATACGCTGTCGGCGATCCCCGTGGACCTCAAGTACGCCTCGCCCTTCCGGGCGATGTTCCGCGGATCGCGCGAGTAGGCCTCCTTGGTGATCGGGTCCACGATATTGCAGATGAGGGACAGCGTCGGCCGCGCAATGAAGGGATCGACGATGGCGGTATCGGAATCGGGAATGACGAGCATGTCGGAGGCGTGGATCGGCTGCCACCCGCGGATGCTGGACCCGTCGAACCCGAACCCTTCCTCGAAGTTGTCCTCCTTCAGCTCGTATATGGGAACGGCAAAGTGCTGCCAGGTCCCGACGAAATCCATGAACTTCAGGTCCACCATCTCGATCTTCCTGGTCTTGGCGAATTCCAGCACTTCTTTCGGGGTCATGTCTCCCTCCTTGGCTTGATTGCGTCTCTTCCCGGCGGATCAGATCGCGTCCGCCCCCCGCTCGCCCGTCCGGATCCGTACCACTTCCTCCACATTCGTCACGAAAATCTTTCCGTCGCCGATCCGGCCCGTTCGCGCGGACTTCTCCACCGTTTCCACGACCTGCGGGACCAGGTCGTCGGGCACGATCACCTCGAGCTTGATCTTGGGAAGAAAATCGACCACATACTCCGCTCCCCGGTAGAGCTCGGTATGCCCCTTCTGGCGACCGAAGCCCTTGACCTCCGACACGGTGATCCCCTGGATGCCGATGTCGTTCAAGGCCTCCTTGACCTCATCGAGCTTGAACGGCTTGATAATGGCCTCGACCTTCTTCATGGCTCACCTCCAGCCCCGGTGGAACGCAATAGGCGTACCAACAGGACGAGCGACAATCCTTATACGGTCGATCGAAGAGAAATCCCCATGCATTCCGGAAGAGTCACCCCACCTTGTCCCGGGCGGAGGTAGCGTGATGGCGTGTCCGGTGATAGAATTTCTGCCCATTTCGATGGCAGCCTGCGCCTGTTATATAGGCACCTGTCCCCCGAAGGGAGGGTCCATGGGACGTCACCTCATCGTAGACGGGTACAACCTCGCCCGGTCGGGGGCGCTTTTTCTCTCGGAAGATCCCGCCGGGCAGGAGGGACGCGAGGAACTGTGCGCCCTTCTGTCCGGGTACGCTATGGGGAAGGGATTCCGGCTGACGGTCGTCTTCGACGGCCGGGGGGCGGAAGGCTCGCATCGGAGCCGCCAATCCTTCAAGGGGGGGACCGCGGTGTTTTCCTCTCGCGCGGAAAGCGCGGACGACGTGATCCGGGACCTTTCCCGGGGCGCGCCCGCCGGCACGATCGTGGTCACTTCCGACAGGGGATTGGGAGGGACCCTGCGGGGGCGCGAAGCGACGGTCGTCTCCTGCGAGGAGTTCGCCGGCCGCCTGGCCGCCTTCCAGAGGGAGGATACGAAGGGGCCCGTCGGCGAGGAAACGGACGAAGGTCGAAGGAAGGGGAAGAAAGGCGAAGGGCAGAAAAAGAAGAAACGGGACCGCGCGCGGAACCGACTTCTGCGGAAGCTCTAGCCGAATTTCCTCTCCTCGCCCGCCACCAGCAGCGAGATGTTGCTCCGATGGGTGTAAAAGACCAGGAACGTCATCCCGAGAGAGAGGGTCACGTAGTGTCGGGACGTGGCGAGGAGCGCCATCAGCGGGGGAAGCGCCACGGCCGCGCACAGCGAGGCAAGCGAAACGTACCGGGAGAAGTAGACGACGAGGGAGAAGAGGACGACGAGGATGAACGCGGTGACGGGAGAGAGGAACAGGATGATCCCCAACGCGGTGGCCGCCCCCTTCCCTCCGCGGAAATTCAGGTAGACGGGGAACACGTGACCGAGGAACACGGCCGCCCCCACGATGGCCAGCCACAGGTCCACGCGCCCCTCGAGGAAAACATTCGCGAGGCTCATGGCGAAGATCCCCTTGCCGAGGTCCAGAACCAGTGTCAGGATTCCCCCGGCCTTTCCGACGGCGCGGGCCACGTTCGTCGCACCGATGTTTCCCGAACCCACCGCCCGGAGGTCGGCTCCCGGATCGAACAGGCGGGCGACCAGGATCCCGAAAGGGACCGATCCCAGGAAATAGGCGAATACGACGAACGAAATGTCGCGGAGCAAGGAGGCACTCATCACCCTTCCCCCTTCCCGGGAAATTTTCCGATCCGTCTAGACCCGGTTTTCGCCTTGGAAAGGATATCGAGCGGGTGGAAGGAAAAAGAGCGGATTGCGGAGGTTTCGCGGCTCAGGTCTCCTCCAGATCCTCTTCGGTCGTCCGGGCCACGCCGGATTCGAACGCGGCCCGCTTCACGGCTTCGGCAACCGCCCGGTGCATCTCCATGTCGAGGAGGGAAGGAACCAGTTCCCCCTCATGGGCGAACGAGCCGATGGTCTTCGCCGCCGCGATCTTCATCCTGTTGTTGATCTTGCGGGCCCTCGCGTCGAGCGCTCCCCGGAACACGCCGGGGAAGGCAAGGGCGTTGTTCACCCCCCGCCCGTCGGCCGCAAAGGCCGCGCCGGCCGCGCGCGCGTCCTCAACGGATATCTCCGGGTCGGGGTTGGTCAGGGCCAGGATCACCTGTCCTTTCTTGACCATCTCCTTCTTGATGAGGTTCGGCACGCCGGTCGTGCTGATGACGATGTCGGAGGCGCTCATGACCTCCGGCAGCGACATCGGATGTCCTCCGATCTTGGCGAAGATATCCACCGCCGTCTGATTGATGTCTGTCCCCAGCATCTTCCTGACCCCGTAAGCCTTGAGGAGCTTCGAGATCCCCATCCCCGCCGCGCCGAGGCCCACCAGCCCGACGATGTCGTTCTTCACCAGCATGCCGACGTACTTGCTTGCGTTGAGAAGGGACGCCAGAACCACAACGGCCGTGCCGTGCTGGTCGTCGTGCATCACCGGGATATCCAGCATGGCGGAAAGCCGGTCCTCGATCTCGAAGCACTCGGGCGCCTTGATGTCTTCGAGCTTGATGGCGCCGAAGGTGGGCGATATGGACGCGACGGTCCGTATGATCTCCTCGGAATCCTTCGACTGGATGAGGATCGGAACGCCGTTGACCCCGACGAGCACGTCGAACAGGGCCGCCTTGCCTTCCATGACGGGCATTCCCGCGACCGCTCCGATGTCCCCCAGGCCCAGGATGGCCGTCCCGTTGGTGACGATAGCGACCGTGTTGTAGATCGCGGTGTAGTCGTACGCCTTCTCGGGATTTTCGCGGATGACCCTGCACACTTTCGCCACGCCGGGAGTGTAGATCTTCCGGACCGTCGATATCCCGTCGATCTCCATGGTCGCCTTGACGCGTATCTTCCCGCCGCGGTGCAGCTCGAGAACCGGGTCGATGACGTCGGAAATGACGGCGCCCTCGACCTTCCCGATCTCCTCGAGCACCGCTTCGAGATGGGCCTCGTCGTCCACGTACACGGTGATGTCGCGGGTGTTGTACTCGATGCCGACCCCGACGAGCCGGATGTCTCCCATCGTTGCACCCGCCTTCCCGATGGCCGTGGCAACCTTGCCCATGTACCCGGGCTTGTCGAGGATCAGCACGCGGATTTTCTTTACTTCCTTGTCGACTCCCTTTTCTATCTGCATGGGGGCATCTTATATTCACGGTTTGATTTTTGTCAAACAATTCGAAAAAAAGGTAAAATACCGCGCATGATTCTGGATTGCGCCGCCTGCTCTTCGCAGAACTTCGTCTCGGACGAGCGGCGATCGGCGCGGGATATTCCCCCGCGCTGCTGGAAATGCGGAGAGATACTTCCTCTTTCCGGTGAAACTGTTCCTGCGCAGGGGGAATCGAAGAAACGCACCGGGAAGGAAAACACCCCAGGGAGCCGAGGAAATGCCTAAGATTCGCGTCGCGGTGGCCGGCGTCGGAAACTGCGCAAGCGCGCTGCTTCAGGGAATCGAATATTACCGCAACGCGGGGGAAACCCCCGGAAGCGACATCCCCGGACTGATGACCCTCGACATCGGCGGGTACCGCCCCGGCGACGTCGAAATCGTCGCCGCGTTCGACATCGATCGCAGGAAGGTCGGGCGGCCCGTGGGGGAGGCGATCTTCTCGCCCCCCAACAGTACCCCGAAATTCGTCGACACGGTCCCCGAGACGAGGGCGATCGTGCGGATGGCGCCGGTGCTGGACGGCGTCGCCCCCCACATGCGCGAATACCCGGAGGACAGCACGTTCGTTCCTTCCGACGAGACCCCGTGCGACGTGGAGGCGGTCCTCCGGGATTCCGGCGCGGAAATCCTGGTCAACTACCTTCCCGTCGGCTCGGAAGAAGCCACGCGGTTCTACGCGGAGGCCTGTCTTTCCACCGGGGTAAGCATGGTGAACTGCATCCCGTCGTTCATCGCCTCCGACCCGGAGTGGGCGGCCCGGTTCCGCAGCAGGGGAATCCCGATCATCGGGGACGACATCAAGTCGCAGCTCGGCGCCACAATCGTCCACCGGGCCCTGGCCCGCCTTTTCTCCGAAAGGGGGATCACGGTGCGCCAAACGTACCAGCTGAACACGGGCGGGAACACCGATTTTCTGAATATGCTGAGCCGGATCCGGCTCCGTTCCAAGAAGATCTCGAAGACCGAGGCGGTGACCTCGGTGATCCCCCGCGGGATCGCGCAGGACAAGATCCACATCGGCCCATCGGACTATGTCCCCTGGCAGAAAGACAACAAGCTCTGCTTCCTGCGGATCGAGGGGGAGGGATTCGGGGGGCTTCCGATCGAACTGGAACTCCGCCTCTCGGTGACCGACTCCCCGAACAGCGCAGGTGTGGGGATCGACGCCATCCGGTTCTGCCGCCTCGGGCGGGATATGGAGCTCGCGGGCCCGCTCATGGCCCCGTCCGCCTACTTCATGAAGCACCCCGCGGTGCAGATGACGGACGACGATGCCCGGCGGGAGCTCGAGGAGTTCATCGCCGATTATCGCGCCTGGCGGCGGACGACAGAAGTCGCGCCCACGACTCGGTGCACCTTTCCCACGTAAAGCGGGCCGCAATCCTTTTTCCCTCACCCGCCATCCGGTCCCTCGCCGCCGCATCTCCCATCATGTCCGCCATCGCGCCGGCAAGCCCCCGGGGGCTGCGCGGGAAATAGGCCATTCCCCCTCCCTCCCTGACGATAGTATCCCCCCAATAGCCGTCGCGGGGGACGATCACGGGCACTCCGGCGGCCATCGCCTCCAGCGGAACCAGGCCGAAGGACTCGTACGCCGAGGGGCTAAGCACCGCGTCCGCTGCGGAAAGAAGGGCGGGCATCTTCGCGTGGGGAACCGGCCCGGTGAAGATCACTCCTGCGGGAACGCCGCCCGCGGGAGGATTCTGCCCGGCGATGAGCAGAAGCGCCTCCCGGGCCCTTTTCCCCCGAATCGCCGGGAGCGCCTCGACGGCGGCGAGGGTATTCTTCCCTGCTTCCGGGCGAGCGGCCAGCAGGAAGAGGAACGCCCCGGGGGAGATGCCGAGTGCCCGCCTGCTCTCCTCACGCGGCGGCGGGCGGCGAAACGAGTCGTCCACTCCCGGGGGAATCACCACTCCCTTTCCGTCCACCCCCGGGAGGACCCCCGCCGTCGCGGCGAGGTCGTGGTCCGAGAGAAATACCACCCGGTACGCTTCCCGGGCGATCCATTCTTCTGCGTCCCTCCTCGCGATCGAGAGCGCGTCCGGACGGTATCCCGCAGGCATCGGTTTGCGGGCCTCCACCGTGTGGAACGCGAACACCATCCCGCCGGAGGGTACGCGCGCTCCCGCCTCCCGGGCCGCCACCCCCGACATCCAGTAGTGCGCCGAGAGCGCATCGGGGGGGGTGCGTCGTGCCCGGAGGAGCGCCCCGGCGGTTTCCATGAACCGGGGGAGCGCCCGGAGGGCCCCCTCCCGGCTCACCGGCTCCTCCCACCCGCAAGGGAGATGGTACACGCGGACCCCGCGGTACGGGCGGGTCATCTCCACCCGCTCCCCTTTTCCCCTCGTCAGGACGTCCGTCTCGATCCCCCTGCGGGAAAGCCCGGAAAGGAGACCGCGCAGGAAGATGTTCATCCCGCCGGCAAGGCCGGCGCCGGGCTCCTCCAGGGGACAGGTGTGATAGGAAAAAAGCAGGTGCTTCACGACAGGCGGATGATCGCCCGGTATACGATCCGGTCCTTTCCCCCGAGGTCGTACTTGTACCGTTCCCTCCCGCGGAGGAAATCGTATTCCCGAAACCCCTGCCGGATCGCGTCCTCGATGCAGCGCGCCAGCAGTACCAGGCCGGGGCTCACCTCCCGGTAGGCCGGATCGAACCCGGAGTTGTACAGGAGGAGGGCGCCGTTCCACTCGATCTGGAGCGCGGACGCCATGACTACGCCCTCCCCGGAGAGAAACACCAGACGCAGCCGCCCGGTGGACAGGAAGCCTTCGGCCATATCGCGGAAGAATCCCGCCATCCTGTCATCCATGAACTCCGCCTTTCCCGTGTGGCTTAGCCGGTGGAGGGCGATAAACGAAGGAAAGTCCTGTTCGAACTCTTCCCTCGTCCGGGTCACGCGCAAGGACAGCCCCGGCGCCGCTGCCGAAGCCCTCCGGATCTTCCTGCGCAGCTCGTGCCGCTCCTTCGCCCCCAGCAGGCGGAGGTACTCCTCGAAGGAGGAGGGAAGGGGGACATACGGGGACCGGTCCATCTCCTCGAGCCGGAAAGAGTAGCCGAGCTCGGCGCACACGCGGGGCAGGCAGGCGATCGAAGGGGACCCCTCGACGAGGTTCGGCAGCAGAAGGGGACCGGAGGAGAGAAGGTCCCGCGAGCGGGAAAGGAACTCGGACCAGAACCCGGCTTCCCCGCCGGAGACGACGACGGCGTCCAGCGAATCGGACACCTGCTCCCCCCCGAGAAGCTCCCACCCCGCCTTGTCGTCGCACAGGCAGAGGAACAGGAACCCGCCGGTCTCCCCGTTTCGGACCCACCGGTAGATGCGCTTGCTGTGGCCGGAAGCGAACGTACTCGCCCACGGAGCCAGAAAATGCCGGGAGAGGAAGGGGGATGGGCGGAAGGAGCGGGAGAGGACGGAATCCCACTCCTCCCCGGAAATGTCCTCCATCCGGTCTGTCCAGGAAAGTCCCATCCGTCACCGATGGCGGCGGACGATCACGCTCATTTCCCTCCCCTTCCCGAACCCGGGGGGGATTCCCAACCCGGAATGACGCCGGCCGCGACCAGCCTGCGCACCGTCTCTTCGGCCACCGCGTTGGCCGCGCCGTTGACCGCGTCCCGGACCCCTTCGGGGGTGACGAAAAGCGGGTCCTCCGTCCAGTAATCGGAACCGACGGTGCTGTTCCAGTTCGGCGGGGCGCTCCCCCCCGTCCCGTACACCGTCAGGGATACGGAGGCCGCCGATTCGACCTTTATTCTCAGGGAACCCGTTTTCCTGGTCTCCACCCGTAACTTGTCGACGGCGCCCCACACCCGGGCGATTGCATCCGCGGGAACCGCCGCTCCGGAGGAAACGCGCACGGTGCGGAACCCCTTCTCGTTCAACACCCCGGCAATCAGGTCCGCCATCGCCTTCCCCGGATCCCCTTTCCAGACGATCGCCCGTGCATGGTCGAAATCGCGGCCGATCTCGTGCGGAGGGGCGCCCTCGAAGGTGAAGTCGAGCACGGCAACCACGGGGCCGGCCGCGGTCGTCTGCGCTGCCCCCCTTGTTTCGGGGCGCGCAAGATCCCCCGGCAGGGTCAGAACCTTCCCGGCCACGCAACCGGAACCCCCGACGAACGCGGCAAGCGCGAGACACACTTGGACGACGCGGAATCTGTTCACCTTAAGTCCCCCTTCCCGGATCATTCATCATCGGAATTTTTCCCCCTCCTAGGTTACTACGTTAAGACTCCAACGTGGTCAAACGTGCTTTTCGGCACCCCTTGACTTGAAATGACCTTCCGCGTTGCCGTATCGTGGATTGTCCCGAAGTCGGACGGCGAAGGAGAGGCCATGCCCACATCCCCGGAGATCCGCGAGGCGATACGGCAGGGATCCTGGATCCGGAAGATGTTCGAGGAGGGCGCCCGGCTGAAGTCGGCGAAGGGCGTGGACAACGTGTTCGATTTCAGCCTGGGGAACCCGTACGGGGCGCCTCCCGACGAACTCCTGGAGGAGATGCGGAAGCTTTTGGCTGCCCCCCCCGGCGATCTGCACCGGTACATGCCGAACGCCGGGTTCCCGGACGTGCGGGAGAGGATTGCGGCATCCCTTGCGCGCACGATCGGCCTTCCTTTCACCGGAGACCTCGTGATCATGACCACGGGGGCCGCGGGGGCGCTGAACGTGGCGCTGCAGGCGATCCTCTCGCCGGGAGACGAGGTCATCGTCATCGCCCCGTATTTCGCGGAGTATCTATTCTATCTCCGGACCGTCGGCGGCGTCCCGGTCGTGGCGGAGTCCTCGGGGGAGTTCCAGCTGGACATGAGGGCGATCCGGGCAGCGCTTTCCGACAAGACCAGGGCCATAATCCTCAACACGCCGAACAATCCGTCGGGAGCCGTCTATCCCCGGGACGCCCTTCTCGCGCTCGATGCGCTGCTCGGCGAGCGGGAGATGCGGACGGGAAATCCCGTCTATGTCCTCTCCGACGAACCGTACCGGAAGATCGTGTACCCGGGGTTCGCCTTCTTCCCCCCTGCGTCCGCCCTGCGGAACACTCTCATCGCCTACTCCCACTCCAAGGACCTCAACGTCCCCGGGGAGAGGATCGGGTACCTTGCCGTAAGCCCGCGGGCCGAGGACGCCGGTGAGATTTCCGACGCATGCGTGTTCTGCAACCGGGTGCTCGGATTCGTCAACGCGCCTTCGCTCATGCAGCGGGCCGTGGCCGTGCTCCAGGACCTCGAGCCGGACTTTCCCGTGTATCGGGCGAACCGGGACGTCCTCGTCGCGGCCCTCGCGGAAGCCGGCTTCTCCGTCGTCCCGCCCGGAGGGGCCTTTTACCTGTTTCCGCGGTCCCCCTCCGGGGACGAAATGGAGTTCGTCGCGGCGGCCCGGGAGGAGAACATACTCGTGGTCCCGGGGCGCGGCTTCGGACGGGAAGGACATTTCCGGATCGCCTTCTGCGTCTCCCCCGACACCGTTACCAGGTCTCTTCCCGGCTGGAAACGGCTCGGCGGAAGGTATTTCCCGGCGTGCAGGCCGGGAGCGGCCCGATGAAAATACCGTTTCGCAGAAACATCGCAGGGATGCAAGGGTATGTTCCCGGGGAGCAGCCCCGGGAAGCGGGATTCATCAAGCTCAATACGAACGAGAATCCCTATCCCCCGTCCCCGGCGGTGCGGAAGGCCCTCCTGGCGGAGGCCAACGCCTCGCTCCGCCTGTATCCGGACCCGGATGCGACAAACCTCCGGAGGCAGGCCGCGCTGACGTACGGGTTCGATCTCTCCCAGGTGATCGCGGGGAACGGCTCGGACGACCTGCTTGCGATGGTCGCACGGGCTTTTGTCGGAGAAGGAGACACGCTGTGCTGTCCGACCCCGACGTACACGCTCTATGACACGCTGGTCGAAATCCAGGGAGGCAAAGTCGCGGCCATCCCCTACCCCGAGGACTACTCCCTCCCGGCGGGACTTGCCGCAAGGCGCGCGAAGGTCACGATCGTCGCCACCCCCAACTCCCCCTCGGGAACGTCGATCCCGACGGCCGCGCTGGCCGACCTTGCCGACCGGGTGGCGGGTATACTCGTCATCGACGAGGCCTACGCGGACTTCGCCGAGGAGACCGCCATGTCCCTCGCCCGGGAAAAGGAGAACGTGATCGTGCTTCGCACATTGTCCAAATCGTTTTCCCTGGCCGGGATGCGGGTCGGTCTCGGCTTCGCCCCGCCTGCGATCCTCGCCGGTCTGAACAAGGTGCGGGACTCCTACAACCTCGGCCGTCTGGCCATCGCGGCCGGGGAGGCCGCTCTGAAGGACATCGGCTGGATGGAGCAAAACATCGCGAAGATACGCAAGACCCGGGCGACCCTCCTCTCCGCGCTTCCGTCGCTCGGATTCTCCCCCTTCCTCTCGCAGGGCAACTTCGTGCTCGCGAAACGCTCCCGGGGAAGGTCGGCAAAACCGGTCTACAAGGCACTCAAGCGTAAGAAGATCCTCGTCCGGTATTTCGATACGCCCCGCCTCTCGGGATGCCTGCGGATCACGGTAGGCACCGATGACGAGATCGCGGCGCTCCTTGCGGCTCTGGAAAAGATGCTATAGCGTGATCGACCAGTTCCCGCCGAAGCGGGAGTTGATCCACGAGGCAACGACCCCGTCGGCTCGGAGCCGGAGGACATGGAAGCAGTACTCGACGACGCTCCCCGAAGGACCGAACACGAACCCCTCGAACGTTCGCGGACGGGGGTGGCTCGCAAGGGCGGCCGACCTCGCCCGCAGAAATGCATCCCGGTCGCCGGAATGGAAGTACTCGGACGCCCGGGATTCCGCGGACGCATAGTTCTTGACTTCCATCGCGCCGATGTTATGGGCGGCCCAGGACCGGTCTCCCCACAGGATGCTTGCGCAGACGATGTCCCCCTCTTCGTCCCGTACCGTGATCCTCGCGCAATTGATCTTGTCGGCAACGGGGACGGTCCCTCCCGCAGGGACATGGTACAGGAAGAACGGCATCGGGCGGTTTTTCAGGACCGACAGGGCCTCGGGAACCTCCACCACCGGGGCGGCGCCCTCCACGATCGGCACCCGCGCGCAGCACAGGGAGGGGGACGGTTTCTTCCGCATCGCGCCGAACCCGTACCGGACCGTTCCCGAACGCGGCTCTTCCGGCCGGAGGGGCAATCCGAGACGGAACCACCCCCGGCCCGGGGCCGGCGGAACGTTCCCCGCTCCTTCCCGCTCGATCACGCTCACGTCGCCGTCGGTAGAGGGCCCCGGGAGAAGAACCTCGTACGGCGGCGAGAACCACTCTCTCCCTTTCTTCACCGTCGAGAAGAAGTAGCGCACCCGAAGGCGCCCATCGCCTTGCGGGCGGGGGAGAAACAGTTGCCCGTGGCGGGTTCCGGGGATCCCCGACGGTGTCATCACGACGGTGGAACGGGCCAGGACGATTTCGGGGGAGCTCTCCGGGGAAGCCGTGTAGTGGATCAGGGCGAGTTCGGGCCGGTCGGGGCCATCGTGGAACAAGCGGCGCAATATGTACATTGCCACCCTCCCTTCGCCGGGCTCGCTCGCTGGGTTCGCCGGCGCCGATCGATCGGTTTCGGATTCCCCCTTTTTATATATCACAATCACTCGTACCCGAGGCGGGCAAGGTCTTCCTCGTCCATCCCGAAATAGTGCCCGATTTCGTGCAGCAGGGTCGTACGAATCTGGCGGGCAAGCTCCCCGGGATCCCGGAAATCCTTTATGAGGGGGCCGCGATAGACGGAGATCCTGTCGGGCAGGTTCCCGGGGTCCAGAACGGACCGTTCGGGCAGCGGGATGCCGTGATAGAACCCGTAGAGAGTCTCCCCCGGAGGCAGGTCGAGCTCGTCGAGAAGCCAGTCCGGGGGCCGGTCCTCCACCACGATCGCCACGTTCCGGAGCGACTCGCGAAACATCCCGGGAAGGTCGTCGAGGGTCTGCCGGAGAACGTTATCGAAAGCAGCCGCGGATGTCGATCGCCTCATCGCGCGTCCCCACGCTGTTTTCTGATTTCCTTTTATGGAGATTGTATACCAAACGCCGGCGGGACGCGGGGGAAGGAGAGGGGTTACCCGGAACCGTCCCGGGAGCGTATCCTGCGGACGGCGTCTTCCATCATCTTTTCGGCCACTTTCATCGGGTTCACGCGGTAGGTCCCTTTCTCCACCTTCTCCTTGAGGAGTTCCACCCGTTTCCGGCGGATCGACGCCTTCCTGTCGATGCCGGATCCGTTCCCATTTTCCCCGTCTGCACCCGATCTGTTCACGGGAGAACTCCCCGAGATGGCATTCGCATGAGAATCTTATCGACCATTCTTTCGGAAAACTTTACCGGCCCGGCAACATTGACCTTTCGTCCGGAGCCGCCCGGAAGGTAAAATTACCACCATGAAAAAATCCCTCCTTATAGCGGAAGATGACGAAAATATCCTCGAGCTTCTTCTGAACGTCTTTTCCCGCCCGGACCTGGAACTCCACCCGGCCCGCTCCGGGGCGGAGGCGATGGGCCTTATCGACCGGCATG
>JBAUKK010000266.1:0-2281 GCA_049577645.1 Candidatus Deferrimicrobiaceae bacterium | reverse complement strand
GCGTTTACTATTTTACTGAAGTAATAACTCATCGTATGTTCTCCTTTCATCAATTTATAAAACGTCCGTCATCGTTTGAATGAGCTCCATTGAACTTGTTAAATTTAGATGCGCCAAGAATTATTTTATACGAAATATTTTTTCCCCTTTCGGATTTTTACCTTCGTTTCATCATATAAGCGATACTAAAAATAACGAGAATCGCGATAATGATCATAAAAACCCATCCGGAGTTCATTCCCCACATCCAGCCACCACCCATCATGCCACCCCCTTGACGGGTGCCCATCTCGGCAAATGCTGAAACACTAAAAACAACCAAAACTGTTGAAACAATCATTAACCATTTCATCTTCTTCCTCCTTTCGTATTGTTCGTAAGCTGACCAAACCCGGAAGCAAGGGAACAACCAAAATGACCGCAATGGTCCGGAGATTTTCCTCCCCTCCTGTCGTGATCCACGCGATAGTCCGTTACCGACCGCATCGTTGCCTCCCGTTTTCCTCGTCCTTCAACCGGTAGATGCAGGATTTCTCGTGTTTCCAACACGGTAATTCAGTCCACCGGCCTTGGGTATCGGCATCTGTCCGAAACGCGAACCGCGGTTTGTCTGATTCTCGGACCGAAGTTTGTCCTATGGAGTACAGCATAACGAAGGTCCTATCCTCCCCAGCCTAGTAGTCCAGTCCCGACTCATTTTGCAGAATCCTTTTCCATCGTTGGGCCTGCACCGCCCGGCCGCGAGCGTTAATTCTTCATGGAGAACCGCGTATAATCCCGACAAGAATTATGGTTGGTGATCGTTGCCGCCCGGCGGAGGGTCGACGATGAAAACGCGGGATGCGGAATCCGTGCTGGTCACCGGGGCCAGCGGCTTTATCGGACAGCACTTGGTGCGCCGGCTGATCGGGCGTGGCGACCGGGTGTCGTGCCTGGTGCGGCCCACGTCGCGCATCGACGAACTGCGATCAACAGGTGCACGACTCATCGTGGGCGATGCGACCGATCGCGCCGGCATGGAACGGGCGCTGGCGGAGTCGCAGGCCGACGTGGTGTTCCACCCGGCGGGCCTGTTGAAGGCGGTGCGGACGGCCGATTTCGCACGCGTGAACGCGGGAGGCGTCGAATCCGTCGCGGCTGCCTGTGCGGACCGCGCCGAGCGGCCGGCCTTGATCGTGGTTTCCTCGCTGGCCGCTTCGGGGCCTTGCGCCGGCAACCAACCTCGCGTGGAAGGCGATTCGCCCACACCTGTTTCCGTCTACGGACGCAGCAAGCTGGCGGGCGAGCAGGCCGCGGCCATGCACGCGGGAGAAATGGAGATCACCATCGTGCGTCCGCCGATCGTCTTCGGACCCGGCGACCGAGGCGTGCTGGAAATGTTCCGGCCGATCGCCCGCTCGGGGCTCCATGTCGTGCCCGGCCGGGGGGAACGACGCGTTTCGCTGATCCACGTGGCCGACCTGGTCGCCCTTCTGCTCCTGGCCGCCGAGAAAGGCGAGCGTCTGCACCCCGACGGAGCGCCGGGCCAGGGTGTCTACTTCGCAGCGGCGGAGCACGATCCGACGTATGCCGAGCTGGGGCAGGCCATGGCCAGGGCATTGGGAAAGAAGCGGGCCACGGTGGTGCACATGCCGGGACCGCTCGTGCGACTGGTCGGGCTGTGCGGCGACTCGCTGGGGCGCGTGCGGCAACGTGCCGGTTGGGTGAACAGCGACAAGATGGCCGAAGCCCTGGCCGGGTCATGGATGTGTTCATCCGCCAAGGCCCGTGTGCAGTTGGGTTGGTCCCCCGCGGCGACGTTGGCCGAACGCCTGCGCGAAACGGCCCAATGGTATCGCCAGGCCGGATGGCTTTGAGCCTGCGCGGCAACGGAATCCCGCGGCTGGCCGACGGCCGGTGCGCCCGTGACGGTCAGGCCAGGCCGCTTCTTGGGTGCTCCGGGGCGGGGTCAGAATCTCCTCTGTTTCCCTATTGCGTTGGAAGCCCCTGCAAAAATGGTTGTGGATTCCTCAGGCCTTTAAAATAAATTTTACGGGTAGATAGATTGGCCCCGGCGTACGCCTGGCATCCCAGCAGAGTCCGTTTCCATGGGCTCATGCCAAGGAATCGTTTCATCATTGCGCCCAAAGAATAGGTTTGTCTGTTCAAGCGGGCGTAGCCACTGATGAGCTCGTCGGCAGTCATGCCCTTTGGTTGGAAAAGGAGTGTATCATGAGGATATCCACGGAGCCACCAGTCACGCACAAACAACCTGCCTTCGCCTGATAGACGCTTGTATAAG
>JBAUKK010000265.1:0-3302 GCA_049577645.1 Candidatus Deferrimicrobiaceae bacterium | reverse complement strand
GTGACAATCGTACCGGGCTTCCAGGACGCCTCGATCCGGTCGTAGAGCGCTTTCTTGATGTCGAGGTTTTCCGTTACCACCTCGACGATCCAGTCGCAATCCGCTGCCTTGGCGAGATCGTCGTCGAAGTTGCCGATCGAGATAAGGCCTATGTCCTTCTGCGAGTAGAGGAGCGCGGGACGGCTTTTCCGTATCCCCTCGAGCCCCTTGGCGGCGAACCGGTTGCGAATGGCGTGGGACGTATCCGTAAGCCCCTTCTTCCTGTCCCCGCCGGTAAGGCTCGGGGGCACGATATCCAGCATCAGGCTGGGGATGCCGGCATTGGCCAGATGGGCCGCGATCCCCGACCCCATGACGCCTGCCCCCAGTACGGCAACGCGGCGAATTTTCGGAAACATGAGTCCCACCTCCCGGAAGGAAATGCGGTTCGGGACAAAGAGAAAATGAATGGCTATTCAGTATCAGGGTAGAAATATCCCAAAGTCGTATCCCCTGTCAAGGGGCATGGGGTAGGGCAAACGGCGGAAGGGCGAGAAATTTAGTCCGTACCATCGCTTTCGGCCGGAGGGAACGGAATACGGGCGTCATGAGCCCGCCCGGGAATTCGTAAAAACCGCTATTGCCCACGGCGGTTCAGGGGAAGACCAGGGGGTACACCAGCTTCTCCCTGATTTGCCCCGGCAAAGGCTTCGCGAAAAACCATTTTCCGCCGAGCCCGAGGATGCCCGCCACGGACATGAATCCCAGGAGGGAAAACAGCGAATCGGACTGGGCCTGCCGTTCCAGAAGGACGACCTTCGCCGGATTGGGAGTCGGCATGGCGAGCGTGCCCATGACCAGCGGCCCCTGCCACGCCAACCGTTCCGGCGAAACCGAAAAGACCACTGCCCCGAATATGACAAGAAGCGACGCCGCGAAAATCGCCTTTTCCCAGAATCTCCACTTCCTGGATCGGTTTTTCATGTCGCTCTCCTTCGGGCAGGCAGGGTCACGATCCCCTTTGGCCTGGCGTTTAGATGGTCGAAACCGGAAATATATTCGATGGAGGGTAAAGATTTTTCGTCGAACGCTCCCTCCTGGGGGAAAATGAACGCGTGCGAGGAATCTACATCCACGTTCCGTTCTGCGTGCGGAAATGCACCTACTGCGACTTCTACTCGCTTACGACCTCCTCCCGCGCCACCGGCGAGTTCCTCGACCTGCTCGTGAGGGAGATGGATCTGTTCCGGGAACGGTTTCCGGAAGACGCCGGGGCAGCGGCCGACACCGTCTACTTCGGGGGCGGAACGCCCACCGTGATCGCTCCCGGGGACCTGTGCGGGCTCCTCGCCGCGGTCCGGAAACGCTTCCCGGTCATGCCCGGCGCGGAAGTCACGATCGAGGCGAACCCGGGAACCGTCCGCGCGCATGGGCTGCGGACGCTGCGGACCGGGGGATTCAACCGCCTGAGCGTCGGGGCCCAGTCCTTTTCCCCCGCCGCCCTCCTTACCCTGGGCCGGATCCATGACGTGGGGGACATTCGCAGGACATACCGGGACGCCCGGGCGGCGGGGTTCGACTCCCTCGGGATCGACCTCATATTCGGAATCCCGGGGCAATCCGGGGCCGACTGGGAGGAGGACCTCGAACAAACGGTCACCATCCTTCCGGATCACGTCTCGGCGTACGCCCTCGCCCCGGAGCCCGGCACCCCCCTGCAGGCGGCGCTTTCGCGAGGGGAGCTCCGGATGCCCACCGACGAGGAGGTGGCGGAGAGGTACGGGGCGGCGCGCCGGGCACTGGTGAACGCCGGTTACCGCCAGTACGAGATCTCCAACTTCGCCCGCCCCGGGTTCGAGTCCCGGCACAACAGAAAATACTGGCAACGGGAGGGGTACGCGGGGCTCGGCCCCTCGGCTCACGGTCTCCTCTTCCCGCGGGAGTGCCCCCGTTTCGGAATGCGGACGGCCAACCCGTCCTCTTTTTCGGAGTACGGCCGCCGGATCCGGGAGGGCCGCCTCCCCTGGGGGGACGGGAACGATTGCAGCCCGGAGGATGCCTGGAAGGAAGCGCTCATCCTCGGATTGCGCATGACCGACGGGGTGGACCCGGCGGAAATCGAAACGAGATTCGGCGCCCCGCCGGACGAGGTCCGGGATTCCTTGGACACACTGGTGGCCGACGGGAAACTTCTCCTGGAGGGGGACCGGCTCCGGCTGCCGGACAACCTTTTCTTCGTGTCGAACGAGATCCTGGCCGTCCTTGCATGAACGGTCCGGGCGAAGACCCCCCCGGACACCGCCCCTGTCCCGGAAAACCCATGTATGGAATAATATTCCTTCTTTGGCGACCGGAGCGTGGAGGGGAAATCCCCGGGGAGACATCGGCCGGGAAAGGGCATGAGGGAATGACGACATTCTTGTATAATGGCGGATCATGAAAAACACGGACCCTTCCCAATCCCCCGGCGGGAAAAAGCCGGGTTTCTCCCCGGGAATCCGCCTGAAGCTGCTCGCGTTTCTGCTCCCGCTGGTTTTCCTGCTGGTCATTCTGATCGCGGCGGCGGTAACGAAAATCGCGGACGACGCCATCCGGAGCGACCTCCTGCAGCGAGGGGTGGCGATCTCCCGCGTGGTCGCGCTTTCGTCGGGGTATTCGATCCCCCTCGGCGACCGGTTGGCCATGGACAGCCTCGCGGCGGAAACGAAGAACAGCTCCGACGACATCGAGTATGTCTTCATCCGGGATACCGAGGACATCGTCCTGGCCCACAACCTGATCGAAGAGCGGGGAAAGGCATATTCCGCCCCGACCAGGGGAAAGACGCTGGGGACGTTCCTGGAAACCCAGTCCTACGAGATTCTGCGGGAAGGCCGGGAGCTGATCGAATTCTCCACCCCGATCTTCTTCGCGGGAAAGCGCGTCGGAACCGTATCGCTCGCCGTCTCCCGGGACAGCCTCCTGGACGCGCAGCGGAACATCCGGAAGTCGATCGCCATCGCGGCAGCGGTGTTCCTGGTGGTCGCCTTACTGGGCACCTTCGCCATCGCCGCCTTCATCACCACCCCCGTGAAGAAGCTCTCCTCGGGGGTCAACGCGCTCGCCACCGGAACGGGCTTCCACCCGATTTCCTACCACTCCAGGGACGAACTGGGGGAGCTGACCCGGAATTTCAACCGGATGGCGGAGACCATCCTCTCCCAGAAGAATCGACTGCGCCGGTACGCGAGGGACCTGGAGGAATCGTATATCGCCACGGTGCGGGTTCTCGCCGCCTCGATCGATGCGCGCGATCCGTACACGCTGGGGCACTCGACCCGGGT
>JBAUKK010000264.1:0-10839 GCA_049577645.1 Candidatus Deferrimicrobiaceae bacterium | reverse complement strand
CTATTTCGCCAGTTTCGCGGCGATGGAGGCTACGTGCCTGCCCTGGAAGCGCGCCGCGGCCAGCTCGTTCCCGCTCGGCATCCTCTCCCCCTTGGCGCCGGCGATGGTGGACGCTCCGTAGGGAGATCCTCCCGTGACCTCGTCGAGGCGCATCTGCCCCTCGAAGGCGTACGGCAGCCCCACGATGATCATCCCCTGGTGGAGCAGGGTGATGTGGAAGCTCAAGATCGTCGACTCCTGCCCGCCGTGCTGGGTATTGGAACTGGCGAAAACGGAGCCGAGCTTGCCGACGAGAGCGCCCTGCGTCCAGAGCTGGCCGGTGGCGTCGAGGAACTGGCGCATCTGCCCGCACATGTTGCCGAACCGGGTGGGCGTGCCGAAGAGGATCGCGTCGGCTGCCGCCAACTCGTCCATCTTGCATACCGGCACGTGGGAGAATGCCTTCTGGGCCTCCACCGCCCCCATCTTCTGCAACACCTCCTGAGGCAAGGTCTCCGGAACACGACGCAGGACCACTTCCGCCCCCTTTACTTCCTTCGCCCCTTCCGCGACGGCCTCCGCCATCTTGTGGACATGCCCGTACATCGAGTAGAAAACGACGTTGATCTTCATCACGCTCTCCCTTGCTGTTGGGTTTTTCCTATTGATAAAGGGATGCTATTGCGCCGGATTCGATTCCATGGGCGGGGACACTCCTTCAACCGCACTACCGACGATTTCAAGGAGTGTCCCCGTTTACAACGGAGCTCGAAGTTGCGGCGTCCGCCGCAGGGGAGGAGTTCTTAGGAACGTCCCGGTTCTCACATGAGCATGGAGAGGACGGAGCGCTCGGCGATCTCCAGCACGGAGCGGGGGACGATCCCCAGGACGACGACGACGGCCGCCGAGGCGGACAGGGCCAGCGAGAAAAGGAAGCGCGGCGGGCGCGGGACGGAGACCTCGCCTTCGGCGGGGATCATGTACATGTAGACGACCAGCCGCAGGTAGTAGTAGAGGGAGGCGGCGCTGTTCAGCACGCCGATGACGGCCAGCCAGATATAGCCGTTCTTCACCGCGGCGCTGAAAAGGTAGAACTTCCCGACGAACCCGGCCGTCGGCGGAATTCCCCCCAGCGACACGAGAAACAGGGTGAGCAAGGCGCCCAGCACCGGGTACTTGAAGCCGATCCCCTTCAGGTGCGAGATGTCGTACCCGTCGTCCTCCTTCCGGGCGATGAGGATCAAAACGCCGAACGCGCCCATGTTCATGAAGGCGTACACCAGGAGGTAGAACAGGGAGGCCTGCCCGCCGAGGACGTCGCCGGAGACGAGCCCGACCAGGACATACCCTGCGTGGGCGATCGAGGAGTAGGCGAGCAGACGCTTGACGTTGTCCTGCACGAGCGCCGAAAGGTTCCCCACGGTCATCGTCAGCACGGCCAGCCCCCAGAGGACCTTCCACAGGGCGGGCTGCACGCCGGGAAGGGCCACCAGGAGCACCCGGATGAGCGCGGCGAAAGCGGCCGCCTTGACCGCGGCGGCCATGAAGGCGGTGACGACCGTCGGGGCCCCTTCGTACGCGTCCGGGGTCCACATGTGGAAGGGGACCAGCGAAACCTTGAAGCCGAACCCGGTAAGGAGCAGGCCCGTTCCGACGAGAAAGAGCGGGCTCGCGAGGATCCGCGGATCGTAGAGCATCGTCGCCAGGACGGGGATCTTCGTCGTGCCGGTGGCCGCGTACATCAGCGCGATGCCGTAGAGGAGGAACCCCGAGGCGAAGGCTCCCAGGAGGAAGTACTTCAGGGCCCCCTCGACCGAGGACATCCGGTTGCGGTGGAATCCGACGAGGACGTAGATCGGTATCGAAAGCGTCTCCAGTCCAAGGAAGACCGTCATCAGGTCGGTTCCCTTGGCCATGAACATCATCCCCGACGTGGAGAGCAGGATGAGCGAGTAGAACTCCCCCTTCTGCGTCCCTTCCCACTCGGAGTAGCCGGTCGCCATCAGGAACGTGAGCGCGCAGGCGGAGAGGATCACCACATCGAAGAAGGCGCCCGCCCCGTCGTGGACGATCATCCCCGAGAACCCCTCGATCTTTCCCTGCCCCAGAGCGTATACGGAGAAGAGGGCGATCCCGATGCCGACCAGCCCAGCGCCGCAGAGGACCCGCTTCTTCTCCTCGGGGATCACCAGGTCAAGGAGAAGGACGAAGATCGCCGTGGCCACCACGCAGATCTCGGGGAGGATGCTGTAGAGGCTTGTCACCAGCGCCGGGATGTCGATGGCAATCGGTCCCATAGTTGCGTTACTTCCTAGCGTCTCGGTTCATAAATACGGTCAGCACCGAGAGCGTCAATGCGCCGCGCCGGCAAGGCGCGCGACTGAGGCGTACCCAAAGCGGTACGGCGCAAGGAGCGCAACGATGCCGGAGCGGATGCAGTGGCGCTCGAATGCGGCCGTATTTGTGAATCGAGGCGCTCGGTAACGTCGAAATAGCGGGCGAGCAGCGACTCCCCCGGGGGGGAGCCGGAAAGCGCCGCCTGGCGTTTCGTCTCGATCCGCGTCACAAGGGCTTTCACGGAGGCGTCCATCTTCCGGAGGAACGTCTGGGGGTAGACGCCGATCCAGAACACAAACACGAGAAGAGGCAGCATGTAGGCCACCTCCCGTGCGTTCATGTCCCTGAGGTGCCGGTTCTTCTCGTTCGTGACCTGTCCGAACATCACCCGCTGGAACATCCAGAGCAGGTAGACCGCCGCGAAGATGACCCCGCTGGCCGCCACCACAGTGAGCGCCCGCATCGACTGGAACGCCCCCACAAGAATGAGGAACTCCCCGACGAAGCCGTTCAGGCCCGGGAGCCCGATCGAGGAGAGCGTGACGATCAGGAAGAAGGCGGCGTACAGGGGGAGCACCCGGGAGAGCCCGCCGTACTCCGAGATCAGGCGGGTGTGACGCCGCTCGTAGATGATGCCGACCAGGAGGAAGAGGGCGCCCGTCGAGATGCCGTGGTTGACCATCTGGAGAATTCCCCCCTCGATTCCCTGCACGTTGAACGCGAACAGCCCGAGCATCACGAAACCCAAGTGGGCCACGGAGGAGTAGGCCACGAGCTTCTTGATGTCCTTCTGGACCATCGCCACCAGGGCGCCGTAGAGGATCCCGATGACCGCGAGCGTCGCCATGAGCGGCGTCAGGTCAACGGCGGCCACGGGAAACAGGGGTATCGCGAACCGCAGGAAACCGTACGTCCCCATCTTCAAAAGGACCGCCGCCAGGATGACCGACCCCGCGGTGGGGGCGTCCACGTGGGCGTCGGGCAGCCACGTGTGGAACGGGAACATGGGGACCTTGAAGGCGAACGCCAGCGCGAACGCGGCGAACATCCAGAACTGGAGTTTCACGGGAATCGCCAGCTCGTACATGGCCAGGAGGTCGGTGGAGTAGACGCCGGTCGCCCGGTAGTGGTGGAAATAGAGCGCGATGATGGCGACCAGCATCAGCACCGAGCCCGTGAAGGTGAACAGGAAGAACTTGATCGCCGAGTAGATGCGCCGGTCGCTCCCCCACACGCCGATCAGGAAGTACATCGGGATGAGGACGAGCTCCCAGAAGATATAGAACAGGAAGAGATCGACCGCGAGGAACACGCCCACCATCCCGACCTCGAGGAGGAGCATGAAGATCATGAATTCCTTCACGTGCTTCTCGACGGACGTGTAGGTGGACAGGATGGTGACGGGCATCAGGAGCGTCGTCAGCATCAGGAGCCACAGGGAGATGCCGTCCACGCCCACGTGGTAGCTGATCCCGTACTGCGGAATCCAGGGGACCTTCTGGACGAACTGCATCGCGGCGGTCGACCCGTCGAACAGCAGCGCAACGGGCAGGGACAGGAGGAACTCCGCGAGCGTGACGCCGAAGGCCAGGTTCTTGAGAAGCCTGCCGTTCTCTCTCGGCAGGAAAACGAGCGCCAGGGCCCCGGCAAGCGGGAAGAAGATCAGCACGCTCAGCAGGTTCGTCACCAATGCCTGCGGTATGGATGTCATCGGCACGCGCCCCGGGAATCTCTGCCCGCCGTTCTCACGGCCATATCAGGAATCCGACGAGGATCACCGCGCCCAGGAGCAGGGAAAGGGCATAGTTCCCCACCACGCCGGTCTGCAGGCGTCTTGTCCTGTCGCCCGCCTTCCGCACGAGGGCCGCGATGCCGTTTACGATCCCGTCGAGAAACGCGTCGTCGAACGCTTCCCACAGCCAGATCGAGCCGTTCACGATCTTTCGCACGATGGCAGCGTCGTAGAACTCGTCCACGTAATATTTGTTCAACACCAGATCGTAAAGACCCGGCACCCGGTCGGCGATCTCCTTCGGCACCTCCGTCCGGACCCGGTACAGGTACCAGGCCAGCCCGATTCCGCACAGCGCCACGCCCACCGACCCGGCCATGAGCAGGTACTCGAGGGCCGCGCTTGCGTGAGCCCCCCCGTGCGCCGCCCCTTCCGCCCCGTGCGCGAAGACGGGCGCAAGCCACTCCTCGAAGTAGTTGTGGCCGCCCAGGACGTGGGGGATGCCGACCCAGCCGCCCGCAACCGCGAGGACGGCAAGGATCATCAGGGGGACGGTCATCGAGTACGGGGACTCGTGGACGTGCTTCTCCACCTCCGGGTCCATCCGCGAATCCCCGAAGAAGGTCAGGAAGACCAGGCGGAACATGTAGAAGGCCGTGATCCCCGCCGCGGCCGTCCCGACCAGCCACAGACCCACGTGGCCGTGCCCGGAAGAGAAGGACTTCCAGAGGATCTCGTCCTTGGAGAAGAAGCCGGACAGCCCGGGGATCCCCGAGATTGCCAGCGTTGCGATGAACATCGTGACGAAGGTCACGGGCAGGTGGTTTTTCAGGGAGCCCATCTTCCGCATGTCCTGCTCTCCGGAAAGGGCGTGGATCACCGACCCGGAGCCCAGGAACAGGAGGGCCTTGAAGAAGGCATGGGTCATGAGATGAAAGATCCCTGCGGTGAACGCGCCTACCCCGCAGGCGAGAAACATGTACCCCAGCTGGGAGACGGTGGAGTAGGCCAGCACGCGTTTTATGTCGTTCTGGGTGATCCCGATGGTTGCGGAGAAGATGGCGGTCGCCGCGCCGACGACCGCCACCACGGCCATCGAAGTCGGCGCCAGCAGGTAAAGCGCGTTTGTCCGGGCGACCATGTACACCCCGGCGGTGACCATTGTGGCGGCGTGGATCAGGGCGGAAACGGGGGTGGGACCCTCCATCGCGTCCGGGAGCCATACGTAGAGCGGAATCTGCGCCGACTTTCCCACGGCCCCGACGAACAGGAGAAGGGTGATCGCGGTGGCGATTCCCGTCGTCAGGACGCCGCTTGCCGTAAGTCCCGGGATCCGGGCAAAGACCTCGGTGTACTCGACGGATCCGAAGGTCCAGAAGATGAGGAACACGGCCACGAGGAAACCGAAATCGCCCACCCGGTTCACGACGAACGCCTTCTTTCCGGCGTCGGCGGCGCTCTTCTTCTCGTACCAGTACCCGATCAGCAGGTAGGAGCACAGCCCCACCCCCTCCCACCCCACGAACATCAGGAGGAAGTTGCTGCCGAGTACGAGAAGAAGCATCGCGAAGGTGAAGAGGTTCAGGTAGACGAAGTACCGCGCGAAGGCCCTCTCGTGGGACATGTACCCCACGGAGTAGACGTGGATCAGGAAACCGACGCCGGTGACCACCAGGATCATCACGGAGGAGAGCGGGTCGAGCTGGAAGGCCGCCGGAGCGGAAAAGGTCCCCGCCTGGATCCACGGGAAGAGGACCTGGACGAAGAGCCGTTCGTGCGGGGGCCTCGCGGCCAGTGCGAGGACGGCCAGGAGCGACACGACAAAGGAGGCGCCCACCACCGCGGGGCCGAGAAACGCGACCAGCTTCCGGTACGCCGGTGCCGCATGCGAGGTCCCGTGCCCCGGTTCCCCATGGGCGTCTTCCGCCAGGAGAAGCGGCCGCTCCGCGAAGAGCGCGATCCCGCTGTTCACGATCACGCCCAGGAGAGGCAGCGCGGGGACGAGCCAGAGATAGTTGAGGAATTCGTTTACCACTTGAGCACGCTCAGTTCCGTGATGTCGATCGTTTCCTTCAGGCGGAAGATCGCGATGAGGATCGCTAGTCCCACCGCGGCTTCGGCCGCGGCGACGGTCATGACCATGAAGGCGAACACCGATCCCGTTACGTCGCCCAGGTAGGACCCGACCGCGATGAAGGCCACGTTGACGGCGTTGAACATGATCTCCACGCTCATGAGGACGATGAGGGCGTTCTTGCGCGCCACGACTCCCGCCACGCCGATTCCGAACAGGATCCCGGAGAGAAGCAGGTATGCCGACGGTTCCATCATCTACGAAGGTCTCCGCGTTTGGTGCGCTCTCGCCACGCGCACCGTCACAGTTTCTTTTTCGCCAGCGCGATCGCCCCGACCACCGCAGCCAGCAGCAAGACCGAGGTGAGCTCGAACGCGAGGAGGTAATCGGTGAACAGCGCGCGCCCCACGGCCTCCACGGAGCCGGAGTCCGCGGCGGGGGTGCCCGGCATCACGAAGCGTCGGGCCACCAGCGCCGCCTCGAGGATGAGCAGCCCCGCGACGGTGACCCCGAGGAAGCGCAGTCCCGTCAGCCGCTCTATGGGCAGCCTGCTTTCCGGGACGTTGATCAGCATGATCACGAAGATGAAAAGGACGACCACCGCGCCCGCGTAGACGATGACCTGGATCGCCGCGAGGAAGTGCGCCTGCCGGAGGGCGAAGAGGGCCGCGACGGCAAAAAGCGTGAGGATCAGGTAGAGCGCAGAGGCCATCGGGTGCCGCCGCGTGACCACCATGATCGCTCCGCCCACCGAGATCGCACTGAATATGACGAACAGGATCGGTTCCATATCTCCCCTACTTTTCCAGCAGCATGTCGATCGTGAAGATGAGCTTTTCCCTCGTGAAATCCGGTGGCGTGTACCAGCCCGTGTCCATCCGGATCGCGTCGCACGGGCACGCCTCCACGCATTGCCCGCAGAAGATGCACCGGAGCATGTCGATGTCGAACCGCACCGGGTACTTCTCGACCTTCGGGTCGGGGGATTCCCCCGCCACGATGGTGATGCACACCGCGGGGCACGCCGTGGAGCAGCAGAAGCATGCCACGCACCGGGGGGATCCGTCGGGCCGCCGCATCAGCCGGTGCAGACCGCGGAACCTTGGGGGCATCACCCGCCGCACCTCGGGGTACTCCATGGTGGCGATGTTCTCCTGGTGCCTTATGTTGCGCAGGAGATGCCCGATCGTCACCCCCAGCCCCTTCACGATCTCCAGGAGGTAGAGGCTCTCCCCCCCGGACATCTTCCGGGGCCGGGCGACCTTTTTCACTCCGATCGTCATCGTCGTTTCACCCGCCTCCGCCGACCAGGAGCAGGACGAGCCCCGTCACGAAGATGTTCGCCAGCGACAGGGGGAGCAGTACCTTCCAACCCAGCCGCATCACCTGGTCGTACCGGAACCGGGGGATCGTCCACCGGACCCAGATGAAGAGCCAGGCGAAGAAGAGCAGTTTCCCCACGAACGCCCCGATCCGCAGGAGGAGCACCAGGGCGCCGGGGAGCGTAAAGGAAATTCCCCCGGGGAGCAGGAAGCCGGAGTCCGCCAGGTAGGGGAACTGCCAGCCGCCGAAAAAGAGCGTCGCGATCAGGGCCGAGCCGACCACCAAGTGGATGTACTCGGCCATGAAGAAGATCGAGAACTTGAAGGAACCGTACTCCGTGTGAAACCCCGCGACGATCTCCGACTCGCCCTCCGGCAGATCGAAGGGGGTCCGGCTCGCCTCCGCGTAGACCGCCACGAGGAAGAGGAGAAAGCCGAGCGGCTGCAGGACCACCCCCCACTTCGGCACGATCCCCCACAGGAGCTCCCCCTGCGAGGCCACCATGTCCGAGAGCCGGACCGACCGGAAGACCATCACCAGGCCGATGAGGGAGAGCCCCAGGGAGACCTCGTAGGAGATCATCTGAGCCGAGGAGCGCAAGCCCCCCAGGAGCGGATACTTGCTGTTGGAGGCCCATCCCGCGAGGATCACGCCGTAGACCGACATCCCCGAGATGGCGAAGATGTAGAGAATGCCCACGTTCAGGTCCGCCACCTGCAGTGCGACCGGGTGTCCCGCGATCACGACCGGCGGTCCGAAGGGGATGACCGCGAAGGTCATCAGCGCCGGGGCCAGGGCGAACATCGGCGCCATCTGGTAGAAGAGCCGGTGGGCGTGGTCCGGGATGAAGTCCTCCTTGAACAGGAGCTTGAGCGCGTCGGCGAGCGGATGGAACAGCCCTCCGAGGGTCAGCCCCAGGATCTTCGCCCGGTTGGGCCCGCGGCGGTCCTGGATGTAGGCCGCCCCCTTGCGCTCCGCCCACACGAGGATCGGAACGAGGGAGAGGGTGAAGGCGAGCATCACCGCCACCCGGGCCACGGACACGACGAGGTCGAACAGTCCGTTCATCCCTTCCCTCCCGCGACCTGCCCCGACTCGCCAAGGGATTCGTAGCTCATCCCGGCAAAAGGGGCCTCAAACTGCGCGATCGCCCGGAACACCGACGACTCCCCGGCGAATTTCCACCCCGCCCCCAGACGGTTCGCCAGCCCGGTGATGATCTCGATGCCGTTTCTCGCCTTTCCCCTCGGCGGGAACCCCATCCAGAACCGTTGGACACGGCCCGCGTGGTTGGTGAACGTCCCCCCCCGCTCGGCAAACGAAGCGGACGGCAGGACGGCGTGCGCCGCGCGGGAGACGGCCCCCTCGTTCGTCCCGACCTGTACGACGAACGGGACGTTGGCCAGAAGCTGCTCCGTCTCCCCCTCGGTGAAGTCGGCGATGCAGTTGCCGAACGCGAGCAGGGCCTTCACCTTGGCGCCTGCGATCTTCCGCACGATGTCTTCAAACGTCTTCTCGGAGATTCCCAGAAGCTGCGCCCCGCGGGTATTGGGATTCTTGTCGGCCTTGATCAGAAAGTCGTCCGATAACCCGTTGCCCGATGTCCGGGGGGAGAAGCCCAGGTTCGGCGTCCGCAGGACCTCGTCCGCCAGCTTCCGGGTGAGGTACAGTTCCTCGTTGGAGAACTGCGGCGACGCGATGACGGCGACCGATTCGGGACCGTCCTTTTCTATCGTCTCCCAAAGCCGGAAGGCGACGGCGGAAAGGACCGCCTCCCACGACGCCGCCCGGGGGCTTCCGTCCTCCCGGACGATGGGGGTGAGGAGCCTCGCGTCGTTCGCCTTCTTGTACTCGAGCCGGCCCGGATCGCACATCCACGTCTGGTTGACCTTGTCGTTTTGCCTGGGCTGGAAGCGGTAGAGGATGTCCCCCTTGAAGTGCGCCTCCACGTTGCAGCCGCTGGCGCAGCCGGGGCAGATGGATTTGGCGCCCCGTAAAAACCAGACCCGGCACCGGAACCGGAAATCCTTGCTGGTCAGCGCCCCCACGGGGCAGATATCCGCCAGGTTCCCGGTGTAGTTGTTGTTCAGCGGCTTCCCGGGGAAGATCGAGATCTCCGAATGGTTCGACCGCTCGAAGAAGGCGAGTTCGGAGGTGCCGGTCACCTCGTCGAGGAACCGGATGCACCGGGAGCAGAGGATGCACCGCTCGGCGTCCAGGACGATCTGGCCGCCGATTTCCTGCACCTTCTTCTTGTGTACCTTGCCCTCGAGGGGATACCGGCTCTTGTGCAGGCCGTACTTCATGTAGTAGATCTGCAGCCCGCACTCGCCCGCCTGGTCGCAGATCGGGCAGTCGACCGGATGGTGGATGAGCATCAGCTCCAGGACGCCCGTGACCGCCTGCTTCACCTTCTCGGTATTGCTCTTGACCACCATCCCTTCCGTCACATGGGTGTTGCACGCGATCTGCAGCTTGGGAAACTTCTCCACCTCCACCAGGCACATGCGGCAGTTCCCCGCGATCGAGAGCTTCGGGTGGTAGCAGTAGTGGGGGATCTCGATCCCCACCGTCTTTGCGGCCTCGAGGATGGTCGTCCCGTCGGGGACGTCCACGGAGATTCCGTTGAGTGTGAATTTCGGCATGGCTCCCTAGAACCTGTTCCCGTACGGGCACTTCTTGTCCTGGATGTGCTGGTCGAACTCCTCGCGAAACTTCCAGATGAACGACTGGGCGGGCATCACCGCGGCATCGGCGAGCGCGCATATCGTCCTGCCCAGCATGTTGTCGCAGACGCTGAGGATGAGCTCGACGTCCCCTTCCCTCCCTTCGCCGTCCTCGATGCGGCGCAGGATCCTGGCCAGCCAGCCGCATCCCTCGCGGCAGGGAGTGCACTGCCCGCACGACTCGTGGGCGTAGAAATTCATGAGCACGGAGAGGGCGCGGACCATGCAGGTCCCCTCGGGGATCACGATGACCCCGCTGGTGCCGGTCATCGTCCCGACCTTCTGCATCGATTCGATGTCGAACGTCACGTCGATCTCGTCGGCCCGGAGCACCGGCGTGGAGGACCCTCCCGGGATCACCGCCTTGAGCGTCTTTCCGTCCTTCAGTCCCCCCGCGTGCGTGTAGATGACCTCCCGCAACGACACGGCGGCGGGCAGTTCGTAGATCCCGGGGCGGTTGACGGGCCCGCTGACGCCCACCAGGCGCGTCCCGCCGTTCTTCTCGGCCCCCCCGAGGGCGTGGAACCGGTCGCCGCCGTGGGTGACGATCCAGGGGATGTCGGCGATCGTCTCCACGTTGTTCACGATCGTGGGCTGCCCGAAGGCCCCCACCGAGGCGGGAAAGGGAGGCTTCACCCGCGGCCAGCCGCGCTTCCCCTCGATAGAGT
>JBAUKK010000263.1:0-14934 GCA_049577645.1 Candidatus Deferrimicrobiaceae bacterium | reverse complement strand
GGGTCGCCTTGACGGTTACGGCCACGCCCTGGAGGGAAAGGCAGTGAACGGCCTCGAAGTCCTCCTGGGTGAAATACACCGAGGGGGCAATCTCCACCTTCCCCTCCGCGTAATGCAGGTTGCCGATGTTCAGGGTGGAAAAACGGACCCCGCGATCGAAGATGTCGAGAGCGTCGCCAAACGTCGAGCAGAGAAGAATCGCCTTCTCTCCCAGCCGATCGATCTCGGAAAGGACGGGCCCGACCTCGTCCACGCGACAGAAGACGGCGTGGATGTCCGGCGGCACGGCGATCTCCATGACCGACCTCAGGAACGTGTTGCCGACGAGGTCGTCGTTGGCCACGACGAGACAGTTGGCCCCCGTGTGGGGAATCCAGGTCTCCACCACCTGTCCGTGGATCAGCCGGCAGTCTACCCGCACCAGAACGAGGGACATCGCCTCTATTTTTCCGCCTTCTTCTTGAGCATGTCGCCCGGTATCGTGATGTTCCGCTGGCCGTATTCGAGAAGGTGCTTCGCCAGCTCGGGGAGGGACATCGACGGCCGCGCCGTCGGAAGCTTCACCAGCATCGGCAGGTTCACGCCCGTCACCACTTCCACCTGATGGGTCGCGAGAAACGACAGGCCGATATTGGAGGGTGTGCCGCCGAACATGTCGATGAGGAGAAGAACGCCCTTCCCCGCATCGACCGTCCGGATAGCCGCCTCCACCGTCGTGTGGATCTCCTCCATCCCCATCTTCGGGTGGATGTCCACCGTCACGGTGTTCTCGATCTTCCCGCCGATAATTTCCGCGGCGCGCAGGATCTCGGAAGCAAGCTGCCCATGGGAAATCAGTACGACGCCTATCATAGGGGTCTCCTGAAATAGGGAGATGACCTGCTGATGTCGCGATGGACCACGATGGGAGCCACCGGTTTGGGGAGAAAGCGCTTCACCTCCTCCGCCACGACCACCGAGCGATGCCTCCCCCCCGTACATCCCACGCCCAACGTGAAATAGGCCTTTCCTTCCTTTGTATAAAGGGGGAGGAGGAATTGCAAGAAAGAGGTCAGTTTGCCGAAAAACGTCCTTGCGGGCCGGCTCTTCATGACGTAATTCCGGACCTTGGGGTCCAGCCCGGTCATTTGTTTCAGCTCGGAGACGAAATTGGGGTTGGGAAGGAACCGCACGTCCACCACCATATCGGCCTCGAGGGGAATCCCATACTTGTATCCGAAGGATATGATTCCCACCCGGAGGCCCGACTTCTCGCTCGGCCGAAATCTCCGGACGATGGTGTCCCGCAGCTGGTGGACCGTGTACTGCGAGGTGTTGAGGACCGTGTCGGCCATATCCCGAAGGAGGGAGAGCATCTCCCGTTCCCTTCGGATCGCCTCCTTCGCCCCGCCCCGCGCGGCAAGCGGGTGCTTCCTCCTCGTCTCGCTGAACCTACGGAGAAGGACGTCGTCCCCTGCGTCGAGAAACAGGACATGGACATCGTGCCGCACGCGCCGCAGTTCCTCGATGACCCGCGCGAAATCGGGCAAAAATTCCCGTCCCCGCACGTCCGCCACGAGCGCGATTCGGGCCGTGTCGTCCCGTGCTTCGGAGACGAGGTCCACGATCTTCGGGAGAAGCACCGGCGGAAGGTTGTCGACGCAGAAATAGCCCAGATCCTCGAACACCTTTATCGCCGTGCTCTTCCCCGATCCGGACAGGCCGGTCACCACGACGATGCGGGCGCGGGGTCTCCGGTGCGCCGTCATTCCGGTTCGCTCCCTCTCACCAGATTCCCCTGGCGCTCCACCAGATCCGCAGCGGAGAAGACTCCCCGTCTTTTCAGCAGACAGTTCCGGACCGCCACTTCCACGATCGTAGCGAGGTTTCGGCCGGGGGAGACGGGGATAAGGAACGTCGGCAGGCTCACCTCGAGGAGATCCGTGCGCCGGTCCTCCAACCCGAGGCGGTCGTATTCCTTTCCGGGGTCCCATTCCTCGATCTGGATGACCATTTCCACCTTCTTCTGGTCCACGATCGCCGTGGGCCCGAACAGGTCCCGGATATTGATGATCCCAAGGCCGCGAATCTCCATGTGGTACCTGGTCATGTCGTCCCCGGCCCCCAGGATGGTCTCCGGCCCCCGTTTCTCCAGGTGAATGACGTCGTCGGATACGAACCGGTGGCCCCGGAGGATGAGGTCCAGCGCGCACTCGCTCTTTCCGACTCCGCTCTTCCCCAGGAGGGCTACTCCCATCCCGAGGATTTCCATCAGGACCCCGTGAACCGTTACGGACTCGGTGAACATCCGCTCGAGGTTCCGCAGCACCCCGTGTATGAGATCCGAGGTGGAGAGATCGGAGACGAGCAGCGGAACCCCCAGGCGCTCGGCTGTCTCCACCAACGGGGGGGGAAGGGGGAGCGAAGATACCGCGACGGCGCACGGCATCGGTCGGGAGAAGAAGAGATCGGCGGCCCGGACCTGCCGGTCGGGGGACTGGTTATGGAAATAGGTGACCTCGGTCTCCCCCAGAATCTGGATCTTTCCCGGGTGGATGGAGTCGACCTCCCCCGTGATCCCGAGCCCGGCCTTCTGCACTCTTCTGTCGGAGATCTCGCGGGACAGACCGCTCGCCCCCGAGGCCAGCCGCAGACGGAGGAGATCGGCACAGGACTTGAGGAAACGGTCTACCGTAACCGTCACGTCACGTGCCTCCTTTGCCGGAGCGGCCTCGTTACGAACGGGCGTCCTCCTCGGTGAGGATCTTTCGCAGTTCGTCGACGTCCGCCGCATCGAGGAGCGACCGCCGGAACCGTTCGTCCTTGAGGAGACGGGAAATGCGCGCGAGCGCCTTCAGGTGCATCCCGGCCGAATTTTCGGGGGCCATAATCAGGAAGAACAGATGGGCCGGTTTGCCGTCCAGGGAGTGGAACTGGATGCCGTTGCGGCTCCTGCCGAACACGGCGACCAGGCGCTCGATTCCGGCCACCTTGCCGTGCGGAATGGCCACCCCGTCCCCGATGCCCGTGCTGCCCAGGCTTTCCCTCTCCATCAGGACGGCGGCCAGGGAGTCCGTCGAAAGCTTCGGAACGGACTTCGCAATCACCTCGGACAGTTCCCGGAGGACGCCCTCCTTCGTATCCGCCCGAAGATTATCCACGATCGCCTCGGGAGAGACGATATCCTGGATCTTCATCGGGCTATGGGCTCCGTGAACCCGATGTTCCCGTCCTGCAGGCGGAATACGACGCTCGGTTGGTTGGTCTCCTGGTTGACGAACATGAACACGTCGACCTTCAGGATGTCGAGGTAGTGAGCCGCGTCCTCCACGCTCATCGGCTTCGGAATGAAGTTGTCGTGACGTACGATGCGGGGGCCCGTATCGCCCTCGCTGATCGTGAGGGAGGACCCGGAAACGATCGGCTCCACCGAGAGGCCCGTATTCTTGTCCTTTCTCTTCTCCCGGTACTTCTTCGTCTGCCGCTCCACCTTGTCGCAGACAAGGTCGATGGCGGAATACAGGTTGTCGGTGGATTCGAATGCCTTGATCGTGATGCCTCGTGACGTCAAAAAGACCTCCGCGATGTGGCGGTATTTTTCCACGGAAAGCGTCACGTTCGCCTCGAAGGTATCGTCCAGGATCTTCTGGATCTTTCCCAGCTTTTCGGAAACATAGTCCTTGAGGGGCTGGCTCGGGTTGATGTGACGGAACGTCACGGAGATGTTGGACACGCGGTATCCTCCTTTGTTCGATGCGTTTTGCATCCGCCTAAAACAGCTTCTTTCTCTTGGACGAAGGCAGCACTCCCATCGCCTGGCGGTACTTGGTGACCGTACGGCGGGCGATCCGGATTCCCTGGTTGCGGAGGATCCGTACGAGGTCCTGGTCGCTCAACGGTTTCTCCTCCCCTTCGCCTTTTATGATCTCCAGGATCTCCTCCTTCACCGACTTGGATGCGATATTCTCCTCGCCCCCGTCCCGGTTCAGGCCGGAATTGAAGAAAAACTTCAGCTCGAAGATCCCGTGGGGCGTGTACACGTACTTGCTGTTCGTCACCCGGGACACCGTCGATTCGTGCATGGAGATGTCTTCCGCGACCTCCCGTAGCGTGAGGGGTTTCAGGTTCTTCGGCCCGGTCTCGAGAAATTCCCGTTGCAGCTTCATGATGCTTTCCACAACCTTGTGGATGGTCCGCTGCCGCTGAAGGATGCTCTTGATGAACCAGAGAGCGGAGTTGATTTTCTGCTTCAGGAATTCCTTGTCCTCCTTGCCGAGCCGGTCCCCGGCGGTCAGGAGGTCCCGGTAGTACGAACTGAGCCGGAGGCGCGGCTGGCCGTCCTCGTTCAGCGTGACCACCCACTCATTGTCCCTCTTGATCACGTAGGCGTCCGGGGTGATGTAGTGCACGTCGTCCCCCATAAACGCCCTGCCGGGCTTCGGCCACAGCGTCACCAGTTTCTGGAAGGCCTCCAGGACGACCTCCCGGGAGAGTTTGAGCCGCCTCGCGACGCCTGCCACATCCCCGCGGGTGAAGAGATCGAAGTGCTCGGTGAGGATCCTCAAGGGGAGGGTGAATTCCTCGCCCTTCTCCCGGGCCTGGATCATCAGGCACTCCCGGAGGTCGCGGGCCCCCACGCCGGCAGGGTCCAGCGTCTGGATCTTCGCGATCGCCCGCTCCACCTCCTCGAGCGTCTTCCCAAGGGCGCTTGCGGTCTCCTCGGCGGATACCTTGAGATATCCGTTGTCATCGATGTTACCGATCAGGTAGGGGGCGATCTCCGTTATCGTATCGTCCGCGGTAGACAGGTTGATCTGCATTTCGAGGTATTCCGCCAGGGAGGGCTTCCGGGTAAGAAGGTTCTCGTAGTAGGGCCGGCCGTCCTCCTCCTCGCGATCACGCTCCCCGCGGGTTCCGGACGCCGTGGCGTTATCCCCGAAATAGTAGTCCCAGTCGACGCGGTCGATCAACTCCTTGGCTGCCGAAGCCTCGGAAGGCTCGGTACTGTCCGACCCGGCTTCCGGGGGAGACGCCTCCATCTCCTCCTGTCCTTCCGGGGACTCTTCTCCATCCTCCTCCAGGGCGGGATTCACCTCGAGCTCCTCCCGTACCGCCTGCTGCAGTTCCAGGCGCGACAATTGCAGGAGCTTGATCGCCTGCTGCAGCTGCGGGGTCATCACCAGCTGCTGGCTGAGCTTCAGGGACTGTCGTAGTTCCAAGGCCATAATATCCCCGGCTGCCTACAGGGAGAACTGCTCTCCCAGGTATATTTCCCGCACACGCGGGGAGGAAGCGATCTCCTCGGGGTTCCCTTCGAGAAGGATCTCCCCTTCGGAAATGATGTACGCCCGGTCGCACACCGTGAGGGTGTCGCGCACGTTGTGATCCGTTATTATAACCCCGATTCCCTTCTCTTTTAAGCCAAGTATCACCTGCTGCAGATCCGCGACCGAGATGGGGTCGATCCCGGCAAACGGTTCGTCGAGGAGCAGAAACACCGGGGATATCACCAGGGAACGGGCGATCTCCACGCGCCGCCGCTCCCCTCCCGACAGGGAATACCCCATCGTCTCCTTCACGTGGGATATCCGCATCTCCGCGAGGAGATCGGAGAGCCGCGTTTCCCGTTCTCCCTCCGGCAGGGATGTCTCTTCCAGAAAGACCAGGATGTTCTCCCGGACCGTCAGTTTGCGGAAGACCGACGGCTCCTGGGGGAGGTAGCCGAGCCCCATCCTGGCCCGCCTGTGCATCGGAAGGCGGGTGATATCCTGCCCGCTGAGAAGGACCGTGCCGTTGTCCGGCCGAATCAGCCCCACGATCATATAGAAAATCGTGGTTTTCCCCGCGCCGTTCGGACCCAGGAGACCCACGACCTCCCCGGGGGCAATTTGGAGCGAAACGCCCTTGACAACCTCACGTTCCCGAAATCGCTTTCTCAGGTCGCGGACGGCCAGTGATATCAACGGCTTTCCTTTTCCTTCTCTTGTAGAAAACCTTGCGGGTGGAGGACCGCACGGACGCGCCCGCCCTCCCCGCCCGTCACCACGGACCGGTTTTCCCGCAGGTAGATCGTCACCGTATCGCCTTTCAGGGTGTTCTCCCCCTGTTTCAGGTCGGCTCCCCCCGAGAGGACGATCCGCTGCTCCAGGTTGTAGAAAACGGCGTGAGCGGCACGCGCCTCTTTCCCCCCCTGCACCACCCGGACGTTACCCTCCGCCGTGATCTTCTCGATGGCATTCCGACCCCGGGAATATTGCGCGAACAACCGGTCGGCATGAAGCGTCACGTCCGCCTGTATCGCCACGACATTCCCCTCGAAGGTCACGGATTCCGTGCCGCTGTCGGCATTCAGGCTGTCGGCGGTAATCTCGATGGGCTGACGGCCCGCCTCGCCCGAACGCCACGCTACCGGTTTCTCTTCGGCCCCGGCCGGGACCGCCATGACCAGGAAGAGCAGAAGGGAAACCGCTCCCCTCACCGCAACACGCGCGACGTCTCGCAAGCAGGTCGCTTGGCCTCTCACGTCCTCATCCTTCCTTTCCCGGAGCCAGGACTCCCCCCGGAAGGATACTGCTCCTGGGGGAATCGAGCGCCACCGCGCCGTCTTGCCACCGCCAGCGCAGGTTCCTCCCCTCCACCGTAAAGCCGGGGCCGCCGAGGCTGGCTTCCTCCGCCATGATCACCTCCGACTTCAGGTCGATGCTCGCCCGGGGGGCAGTCGCGGTCCAACCCGTACCGTTTTCCATGACGGCCCCTTTTTCAAGGTCGATCCGGCCGTCGTTCAGGTCCCAGGACGCCAACGGGGCGCTCGCCACGACGTTTTCCCCCCGCTCCCGCAGCGAGAGTCTCACACCCGACGCGACCACCCTTCCCAGCGAGATCGAGTAGGAGGCGTTATCCGAAGCGAGCCGGTAGGTCTGCCCCTCCGGGTGCATCTCGACGATCTCGACCACGCGCAGAATAATTTTCGGGCCTCCGCCGCCGTTCCCGCCGTTGCTCTCTTCGGGGAGAAGGCGCAGGCGCCCTGACAGATTCTGAACCAGCAGATAGGCCCCGGCGATGAGCGCCACCGCCGCCAGCACCGACAACATCTTCCCGTTCACCCTCCCTCTCCTGTGCCGAAATATTTCCCCGAGACCCTGCCCCACACCCCGCAGGATTTCAGCACGAATTCGATGATCTCCCGCACGGCACCGTGCCCCCCCCGCCGGGAGGAGACGAAGTCGGCCTCGGAAAGGACATACTCTTCCGCGTCAGCCACCGCCGCGGCGAACCCGACCTGCCGCAGAAGGGAAACGTCCACGATGTCGTCCCCCACGTAAGCGCATTCCTCCGGAGAGATCCCTTTCTCCCCCAGGATTTCCCGCCACGTGGCCACCTTGTCCCATACCCCCTGCCGGACGAGGGATATCCCCAGTTCCCCCGCGCGGAACCGCACCGCCTCCGACGTCCTCCCCGTGATGATCCCGACCTCGATTCCCGCCCCCTGCATCATCTTGATCCCATGCCCGTCCCGCACGTGGAACCGCTTCGTCTCCACCCCGTTACCGTCGAAGAGGATCCCCCCGTCGGTCAGCACCCCGTCCACGTCGACCAGGAACAGGCGCACCCCGGCCGCCTTCGCTTCGGCACCCTGCCTCACCAGAGGCCCGCTCATCCGATGCCTGCCTTCAGGAGGTCGTGGATGTGGACGATTCCCACCAGGGTTTCCGTGGCTTTCTCGTCAAAGACGAACAGGCTCGTGATCGAAAACTCCTCCATCTTCCGTAGGGCGGACGCGGCAAGCTCCGACGATGTCAATCTCTTCGGACTCCGGGTCATGATCTCTCCCGCCTTCGCCGTGAACAGGTCGACCCCCCGGGACATCGCCCTCCGGACGTCTCCGTCGGTGATCACCCCCATGAGGGCCCCTTTCCCGTCCACGACTCCCGTGACCCCGAGCCGTTTGGAACTGATCACGAAGAGGGCGTCCTTGAGCGGGGTCTCCGGAAGGACCAGCGGGATCTCCTCTCCGCGGTGCATGACGTCCTCCACTTTCTTCAGCCGGTGCCCCAGCGCTCCTCCGGGATGGAGCATGGCGAAGTCCTGCAAGGAAAATCCCTTTTCCTCGAGCAGGACGACGGCAAGCGCGTCGCCGAGCGCCAGCATGGCGGTCGTGGACGCGGTGGGCGCAAGGCCTAACGAACAGGCCTCTTCCCGCACTCCGGCGTCCAGCGTCACGTCGGCGTGTCGCGCCAGGATGGAGTCCCGATTTCCGGTCAGTGCGATGAGGGAAAGCCCCAGCCGTTTGAAGATGGGCAGGAGCCGAATGATTTCCTCGGTGTCCCCCGAGTTCGAAAGAGCGATGACGACGTCTCCCGTGCGGACCATCCCGATGTCGCCGTGCATCCCCTCGGCCGGGTGGAGGAAGAAGGCGGGGGTTCCGGTGGAGGCGAACGTCGCGGCGATCTTCCTGCCGATAAGACCGGACTTCCCCACCCCGGTCAGGACAAGCTTCCCCGGGGCCGCCAGAAGAATGTCGATGGCCCGGGAGAAATTCTCGTTGATTTTCTCCCGTAATCCGGTGATGCCCTCCGCCTCGATCGAGAGGACGCGGGAGGCTCGCCGGACGAGCGATTCCGACCTGTCGCGCGGATCACGTCCCATTGCTCCCGCCTCCTTTCCCGACGGCCGAGTTTTCCGCCCGTCCGCCTGCGGGTCCTTCTCCCGCCCCCTCCCCGCCAACCCCTGCCCCTTCCACCGCTGTCCGGATCGCCAGCAGGGACCGAATCAGCGGCTCGACGTCCTGCAGGGAGAGGCTGTTCTGCCCGTCGGACCGGGCCCGTTCGGGTTCGGGGTGGATCTCCAGGAACAGGCCGTCCACGCCTGCCGCCACGGCAGCGCGTGCAAGGGGGGTGATGAACCACCTTTCCCCCGAGGAGGTGTCCCCCGCTCCTCCCGGAAGTTGCACGCTGTGCGTGGCGTCGAAGATCGCCGGGCAGATCCTCTCGCGGATCGCGGGGATTCCCCGGAAGTCGACGACGAGATTGTGGTAGCCGAAGGAGGTCCCCCTCTCCGTGACGAGAACGGCCCGGTTTCCCGTGGCCGCGACTTTCTCCACGGCGTTCGCCATATCCCACGGGGCCATGAACTGCCCTTTCTTGATATTGACGGGAAGGCCCGTTTCCCCCGCGGCGACGATCAGATCGGTCTGACGACAGAGGAACGCGGGAATCTGCAGGACGTCCACCACCTCCGCAGCCGATGACGCCTGCCGCGGCTCGTGCACGTCGGTGGTTACGGGCAACCCGTACCGACTTTTTACCTCGGCCAGGATCTTCAGGCCCTCCTGCTCCCCGGGACCCCGGTAGGACCGCAACGAGGAGCGGTTGGCCTTGTCGAACGAGCCCTTGAAGATGACGGGAATCGACAGCCGGCCTGCCAGGGAGGAGAGAAACGCCGCAACCACGAACGCCAGTTCCGCGGACTCGAGGACACAGGGACCGGCGATGAAGGCCAGGGGATTCCCCCCCCCGATCCGGATTCGACCCGCGATATCGACGTGCCGGATCACGGCCCGCCCTGCCTCGCATAGGCGAGGGCCGCGTGGATGAAGTCCCGAAACAGCGGGTGTGGGGAAAGCGGCCCGGACTGGAACTCGGGGTGGAACTGGCAACCGAGGAACCAGGGGTGATCGGGGATCTCCACGATCTCCACGAGGCGCGCGTCGGGCGACAGCCCGGTGATCCGCATCCCCCCCGCGGAGAGCGCTTCCCGGTACTCGTTGTTGAACTCGTACCGGTGACGGTGCCGCTCCGAGATCTCGGGGGCCCCGTAGGCCCTGCCGGCGAACGAGTTCTCGACGAGCCGGCATGGGTACGCCCCCAGCCGCATCGTCGCCCCCTTATCCTTGACGTCGCGCTGCTCGGGCATCAGGTCGATGACCGGGTACTCGCACTCGGGGTCAAGTTCCCGGCTCGTGGCCTGCGGAAGCCCGCAGACGTTCCGGGCGAACTCGAGCACCGCTACCTGCATCCCCAGGCAGATCCCGAAAAAGGGGACGCGGTTTTCCCGGGCGTACCGGACCGCCGCGATCTTCCCCTCGACGCCGCGCACCCCGAACCCGCCCGGCACCAGGATGCCGTCCGCCCCCTTTAGAAGCGCCTCCGCTCCCTGCCGCTCCACTTCCTCGGAATCCACGTAGCGGTGGAGAACCCGCACGGTGTGGGCGATCCCGCCGTGCGTCAGGGCCTCGTTCAGGCTCTTGTACGACTCCTTCAGATTGACGTACTTGCCCACGATGGCGATCGTCACCTCGCCCACGGGGTTCTTCCACTTCTCCACCACCCTTGCCCAGGGCTCGAGCCGGGGTTCGCCCGCCCAGATGTTCAACATCTCCATGATTTTGTTGTCGAGCCCTTCCTGGTGGAAGACGAGCGGCACTTCGTAGATCAGGTCGACATCCCGGGCCGTGATGACCGCGTCCTCGGTGACGTTGCAGAACAATGCGATCTTCGCCTTGATCTCCTTTGGCAACGCCCGGTCCGTGCGGCATAAAAGGACGTCGGGCTGGATGCCGATCGATCGGAGCTCCTTCACGCTGTGCTGGGTCGGTTTCGTCTTCAGCTCCCCCGCCGTCTTGATGAGGGGAACGAGCGTGACGTGGACGTAGAGGACGTTATCCTTCCCGCGATCGGTCCGTACCTGCCGGATGGCCTCGAGGAACGGCAGGCTCTCGATGTCCCCTACGGTCCCACCGACTTCGACGATGGCCAGATCGTATCCCTGTGCCGCCGAATAGATCACCCGCTTGATCTCATCGGTGATGTGCGGGATGACCTGCACCGTGCCGCCCAGATAGTCCCCGCGGCGCTCCTTGTTGATCACGGAATGGTAAATCCTTCCCGTGGTGCAGTTGTTCTTTCTGCTCATCCGGGTCGACGTGTAGCGCTCGTAGTGGCCCAGGTCGAGATCGGTCTCGGCCCCGTCATCGGTCACATAGACCTCCCCGTGCTGAAACGGGTTCATCGTGCCCGGGTCGACATTGATGTACGGGTCGAGCTTGAGCATCGTGATCCGCAACCCCCTCGCTTCCAGAAGAGCCCCGATGGAGGCGGCGGCGAGCCCCTTCCCGAGAGAGGAAACCACCCCCCCCGTCACGAAAATGTACTTCGGTTTTACCGTTTTTTCCGGGCGCATATCCTTCGCTCCACCCCACGGAGATCCTCGAGGGTGTCCACACCCACCGAGTCGAAACCTACGTCAAGGACGCGAATCTTCCCGCCATAATGCAGTATTCGGAGCTGTTCCAGACGCTCCGCCTCCTCCAGCAGGCTGGGGGGAAGGTTCGAAAGGCGGAGCAGGAAGTCCTTCCGGTATCCGTAGATCCCGAGGTGCTTACGGTAGCTGCCGGACCCGGCATCCCGGTAATGGGGAATGGGCGCACGGGAAAAGTACAGGGCGTCTCCGCGGTCGTCGACCACCACCTTGACCACGGAGGGGAGGAGAAACTCCCCGGGGTCCTCCCGGACGATGGCAGCCGTTGCCATCGAGACCGCCGGGTCCGATAGGAGAGGGCCGGCAACGGCGTCGATTACCGACGGGTCCATCATCGGCTCGTCGCCCTGCAGGTTTATGATGATCTCCTCCGAAAGCTCCCGCGCGGCCTCGGCCACACGGTCCGTTCCGGAGACGCACGCGGAGGATGTCATCCGCGCTTCCCCGCCGAACCCGCACACGGCGCCGGCGACCCTCTCATCGTCGGTGGCCACGATCACGCGCGTTGCGCACATCGATTTCCTTGCGTTTTCCCAAACATACCATATCATCGGGCGACCGTCTATTTGGGCCAGGGGCTTACCCGGCAGGCGGCTGGCACCGTACCTCGCCGGGATGACCACCGCGACGCCGGGGGGGGAAGCGCTCATGGAAACATGGGGAGCCTCCGGAGACCTTCGTCCTCCGGAAAGCCCATCATGAGGTTGAAGCACTGGACGGCGGTGCCGGAGGCGCCCTTCCCCAGGTTGTCGATCGCGGAAACAGCGATCATGCGGCGGCTTTTCTCGTCGAACCGGACGGCGATGTCGCAGAAGTTGCTCCCGGTAACATCCTTCGTCGAGGGAAGGACATCCGGCGGGCAGAGACGCACGAACGGCTCCTTCCCGTAATGCTTCCGGTAGGCCTTTTCCACGTCCTTCGCCGCGACCTTCCTTCGCGCCATCGCAAAGCACGTCGCGAGAATTCCCCGCACCATGGGAAGGAGGTGCGGAACGAAGGTCACAGCCACGTTTCTCCCGGCGGCAAGCGAAAGTTCCTGGTCCATCTCGGGGTTGTGCCGGTGCGTGGGAAGTCCGTACGGGCGCACCCCTCCCTCTACCTCCGGATAGTGGAAACCGAGATTTTGCCCCCTTCCCCCCCCTGACACCCCGGTCTTGCAGTCCGCCACGATCCCCTCCGCATCGACCAGTCCTTCCGCGAGCAGCGGGTAAAGGGCCAGTATCACCGCCGTGGGAAAGCAGCCGGGAATGGCCGCCAGCCGGGTCTTCCGGAGAGCGTCCCGGTAGATTTCGGGAAGTCCGTATACCGCCTGCTTGCAAAGGTCCGGGAACTTGTGCCGGATCCCGTAGACGGACTCGTACAGCGGGATGCTCCGGAAGCGGAAATCGGCCGACAGGTCGATTACCCGGGCTCCCCGCGGGAGAATCTCCGCGGCCACGGGGGCGGAAACGGTGTGCGGGAGGGCGAGAAATACCGCATCCACGTCTTCCGTGCGCACCTGCCCCATCTTTCAGAAGGCGACTTTCGGCAGCCTCCCGCGGAAAGGGGCGAACGCCTGGTCCACCGGAAGGTCCGAATACTGCTCGGAGGTAAGGACCGTGATCTTCGCTCCGGGATGCGACAGCAGCAGACGGATGAGTTCAAACCCGGTGTACCCCGTCGCCCCGTATATGGCCACCCTGGTCATGGACACCGCCTTCCCGCTCATAATATCGTATCTCCCCGCTCCCCCCCGAGGGTTCCGGAGGTCCCCGTAAAAATGAAAAAGGGGAAGGTGCCACCGGCCTTCCCCTTCCGAAACCGTTCGCTGGGCGAAAAGCCCTTCGCGCTCACCGCTTGGAGAACTGGAACCGTTTCCGCGCCCCCGGTCGTCCGTACTTTTTCCGTTCCTTGACGCGCGCGTCCCTCGTCAGGTAGCCCGCTCGCTTCAGCATGGACCGTAGCTCGGGATTGTCGATCTGCAGCGCCTTGGCGATCCCGTACTTGAGCGAATCGGCCTGGGATGCAGGCCCGCCACCCGTGACGTTGACTTCCACGTCCACGCTCTGCCTCTTCCCCGTGAGGACCAGCGGCTGCACCGCCGCGGCCCGAAGGGCCAGCACGGGGAAATACTCCTCGAACTCGCGGCCGTTCACAAGAATGCGTCCGGTGCCCGGTTTCACGTAGACCCGCGAGATGGAAGTCTTCCGCTTGCCGGTTGCATAGATCTTCGCCTGCGCCATACGTTTACGCCCTCTCCTTTACGTTTACGACCAGCGGCCTCGGCTGCTGGGCCTGGTGGGGATGGTCAGGGCCGGCGTAGACCTTGAGCTTCGTGAACAACCGGTCCCCCAGCCGAGACTTGGGAAGCATTCCGCGCACCGCCCACTCGACAATACGTTCGGGGCGGTTCGAAGCAATGACCTTTTCCGGTGTGGTCTCCTTCAGGCCCCCGATGTACCCCGAGTGCCGGTAATACGACTTGTCGGTCATCTTCTTGCCGGTGAGCTTGACCTTGTCCGCGTTGATGACGATAACAAAATCGCCGATGTCCGCGTTGGGCGTATAGGTGGGCTTGTGCTTCCCCCGCAATACCGACGCCACCCGCGTGGCGAGCCGGCCGAGCACCTGATTCTGCGCGTCCACCACGTGCCAATTCTGGTTCGCGGCCTCTCTCGCAAAAAAAACCGTCGTTTTCATCTTGGCAAACCTTTCTCTTCAAAATCAAATAGGTATTAGATCGCAGCCAACCTCTGACGTCAAGAGGAAAAGCCGTTTTCCCGCTCCCCCCCGGCCGGGCGGGAGGACGGGCTTTTCCCGTACGCCACCTCCCACAGGAACAGTCCATGGGGCGGAGCGGTGGGCCCGGCAAGCGTCCGGTCCCCCCGCCCGAGCAGTTCGCGCACCCGGTCCGGCAGGTTCTTCCCCTTGCCGACGTCGACGAGTGTCCCCGCGACGATCCGCACCATGTGCCTGAGGAAACCGCTGCCCGCAATGCGGACGGAGACCAGACCCGGAACGTCTTCCTCCTCGATGCCGGCGCGAAAAATCTCCCGGACCGTGGTCCTTGCGGTGCATCCCTGTCCCCGAAAGGAGGAGAAGTCATGCTTCCCCACGATGTGTGCGAGACCTCGCCGCATCGCGGCGATGTCGACAAGTTTCCCCAGGTGCCACGAGTAGCGCGCCAGAAACGGGGAGGCGACGGAACCAAGGTAGAAAAAGTACCGGTATTCCTTGCCTTTTGCGTCGCGCCGCGCGTTGAAATACGGAGGCGCCTCCTCGGCGGAAAGGATCCGGACATCCGGAGGGAGAAGAGCGTTGCCCCCGCGGACGATCGTACCCAGGGAACGTCTCCCGGAGTCGGCGAAATCGACCAGCTGTTCCCGGGCATGCACCCCCGCATCGGTACGGCTGGCCGCCCGGAGACGGACCGGCTCCTGGAGGAGCCGGGAAAGGGCATCCTCCGCCGCCGACTGGATAGTGACCCCGTTCGCCTGGAGCTGGAATCCGCTGTACGCGGTCCCATCGTACGCGATCGTCAGTTTTACGCGGCGCATCGTTCCGGAAGCCCTCCCTGTCCAATCTCTTCCTGCCGCATGGTTATCACCCCCTTATGTGTGTCCGGAGGCCGGCTCCGCATCCTCGGAGGGGGGCTCCGTTCGTGGCTCGGCGTGCGATGCACCCGCACGCCTGCGCTTTACCTCACTGCGCCCCTCCTCC
>JBAUKK010000262.1:0-3239 GCA_049577645.1 Candidatus Deferrimicrobiaceae bacterium | reverse complement strand
GGGGTGAGGCAAGCGCCATGAGCATCCGCGCAGATGAGATCACGGAGATCCTCAAAAGCCAGATCAAGGGCTACGAAACCCGCGTCGACGTCGCCGAGACCGGCGTCGTCCTGTCCGTCGGGGACGGCATCGCCCGCGTCCACGGGCTGGAGAAGGGGATGGCGGGGGAACTCCTCGAGTTCCCCGGGGACGTCCGCGGGATGGTGCTGAACCTCGAGGAGGACAACGTCGGCGTCGCGCTTCTCGGGGAGGACCAACTCATCAAGGAGGGGGACATCGTCCGGCGAACCGGCCGCATCGTCGAGGTGCCGGTGGGGGACGCGATGGTCGGCCGCGTGCTGAACTCCCTGGGGCAGCCGATCGATGGGAGGGGCCCCGTCGAGACGAAGGAGTTCCGCCGCATCGAAATCAAGGCCCCGGGAATCGTCAAGCGCCAGCCCGTGAAGGAGCCGCTCCAGACGGGCCTGAAGGCGATCGACTCGATGATCCCGATCGGCCGCGGGCAGCGCGAGCTCATCATCGGAGACCGCCAGACGGGCAAGACCGCCGTGGCGCTCGACACGATCATCAACCAGAAGGGGACCGGCGTCATCTGCGTCTACGTCGCGATCGGACAGAAGCAGTCGACGGTCGCACAGGTGGTCGAGAAGCTCCGGCAGTACGGGTCGATGGACTACACGATCGTCATCTCCGCGACCGCCGCCGAGTCCGCCCCGATCAACTTCATCGCCCCCTATTCCGGGTGCACGATGGGGGAGTACTACCGCGACAGCGGCCGCCATGCGCTGTGCATCTACGACGACCTGTCCAAGCACGCGGTCGCCTACCGGCAGCTTTCGCTTCTTCTCCGCCGGCCGCCGGGGCGCGAGGCGTACCCCGGCGACGTCTTCTACCTGCATTCCCGCCTGCTCGAGCGTGCGGCCAAGCTCTCCGACGACGAGGGGGGCGGTTCGCTGACGGCGCTTCCCATCATCGAGACGCAGGCCGGGGACGTCTCTGCCTACATCCCGACGAACGTCATTTCCATCACGGACGGCCAGATCTATCTCGAGGCCGACCTGTTCTACGCCGGCGTCCGGCCCGCGGTGAACGTCGGGCTGTCGGTCTCCCGCGTCGGCGGCAACGCGCAGATCAAGGCGATGAAGCAGGTCGCGGGGAGACTCCGCCTGGAACTGGCGCAATACCGCGAAATGGCGGCGTTCGCCCAGTTCGGGTCGGACCTCGACAAGGCCACCCAGAACCAGCTTGCGCGCGGGGCGCGCCTGGTGGAGATCCTCAAGCAGAACCAGTACGAGCCCCAGCCCATCGAGCAGCAGGTCGTGACCGTTTTCGCCGCGACCAATGGGTTCTGCGACGGCTACGAGGTCTCTTTGCTCACGCGTTACGAGACGGAGCTTGCCGCCTTCATGAGGGACAAGCACGGCGAGGTCCTGGCCGAGCTCCTGGAGAAGAAGACGATCGACGACGACCTGAAGACGGGGCTCACCGCTGCCCTCGATGAGTTCCAGGGCGTCTTCAAGGAATAGCGCGGGAACACGAACCGAAAGGGTAACGGGGTCTCATGGCGAACCTCCGCGCGATCCGCAAGCGGATCGGCAGCGTAAAAAGCACCCAGCAGATCACGAAGGCGATGAAGATGGTGTCCGCCGCAAAGCTCAAGCGGTCGCAGGATGCCATCGTCGCCGCGAGGCCCTACGCACGCAAGATGCAGGAGGTCGTCCAGGCGGTCGCCGGCCGGGCCGGCAAGGACGCCCACCCGCTCCTTTCGTCCCGGGAGACGAAGAAGGTCGCCCTGCTGGTGATCACCTCGGACCGGGGGTTGTGCGGGGGCTTCAACTCGACCCTGCTCCGCGCCGCCAACCGGTTCCTCCGGGAGAACGGGAGGGAATACGGGGACATCGTGCTGTTCGTGGTCGGCCGGAAGGCCCGCGACTTCTTCCGCAGGCGGCAGGTGCCGATGCGGAAGGAGTACGTGAACGTCCTCGGGACGCTGTCCTACGGACATGCCGAGCAGATGGCGAACGACCTCGTCGGGGGGTTCCTGGCGGAGGAGTTCGAAGAGGTGGTGGTCGCGTTCAACGAGTTCCGGTCCGCCATCTCGCAGGTCGTCCGAATGGAAAAGCTCTTCCCCGTCGCCGTCGAGCAGGCCGGGGAGAACGCCGCTGCGGACGGCATCGACTACCTCTACGAGCCTTCGCAGCAGGAGATCCTGGCGACCCTTTTGCCCAAGTTTGTGGAGTCCCAGATCTTCCGGGTGCTCCTCGAGTCGGTGGCGGGGGAGCACGGCGCCCGGATGACGGCGATGGATTCGGCCACCAGCAACGCGGTGGAGATGATCTCCCGGCTCACGCTTCAAATGAACCGTGCGCGGCAGGCCGCCATCACCAAGGAGCTGATGGAGATCATCGGCGGGGCCGAGGCGCTCAAAGGGTAAACATACGCAGGATTGCGAAGGAGGAAAGGGAACCCATGAACAAGGGAAACATCGTCCAGGTGATTGGGCCCGTCGTCGACGTGCGGTTCGAGGCCAGCCGCCTGCCGGCGCTCTACAATGCGGTCAAGATCTCCAACCCGAGCATCAGCGACAAGGAGGGGAACTTGACCGTGGAAGTGGCCCTGCACCTGGGCGACAACGTTGTCCGCTGCATCGCCATGGACTCCACGGAAGGTCTGGTCCGGGGAATGGACGCGATCGACACGGGCGGCCCGATCACCATCCCCGTCGGACCGGAGACGCTCGGCCGCATCATGAACGTGATCGGGGATCCCGTCGACGAGATGGGGGAGATCACCACCCAGAAACGGTATCCGATCCACCGGCACCCCCCCTCCTTCGAGGAGCAGTCGACCAAGGTCGAGATCCTCGAGACGGGGCTCAAGGTCGTCGATCTTCTGGCCCCTTACTCCAAGGGGGGGAAGATCGGCCTGTTCGGCGGCGCGGGCGTGGGGAAGACCGTGATCATCATGGAGCTCATCCACAACATCGCGATCGAGCATGGCGGCTACTCCGTGTTCGGCGGTGTGGGGGAGCGCACGCGCGAGGGAAATGACCTGTGGCTCGAGATGAAGGAGTCGAAGGTTCTCGAGAAGGCCTGCCTGGTCTTCGGGCAGATGAACGAGCCCCCCGGCGCGCGTGCGCGCGTCGGACTGTCGGCGCTGACCGCCGCGGAATATTTCCGCGACGAGGAGGGGCAGGACGTGCTCCTCTTCATCGACAACATCTTCCGGTTCACCCAGGC
>JBAUKK010000261.1:0-7695 GCA_049577645.1 Candidatus Deferrimicrobiaceae bacterium | reverse complement strand
CTCCCTACCTTCCAGCGATCGGAATATTCGTTTGTCGGAAAAGCACTTCCCGTGCCATTACTTATCGAATAAACAAAACGGATGGAATTCTGGCCGTTTACCCTGGAAGCGCACAAAGAAAGGAGGTCCGCCGAGACCCTTCGCGGAGAATATTCTCCAGTGCGGCGGAGATTATTCGACAGGAGGAATCCCGTCCCTATCTCGCATGGTGACGCTTGTGTGCATAGCGGAGCACGGTCGTGGTCTCGAGGGTGATCATCCCGCCGCTCATCATCTCGTCGATCTTGGGCATTACCCGGTCGATCTTCTCCCGGGTGTCGACGGCGATGACGATAACGGGGAGATCCCGGGACATCTCCGGTGTCTTCCCGGATCGATAAATGCTTCGGGCGCCATACCCGGCAATTCCCCGGATGACCGTGGCCCCGGCAAACCCCTCCTCGCGGAACAACTTGACGAGAGCCTCGTACAGAAGGACATCGCCGTACTTGTCCCCCTCCCCGATCCAGATCCGCATCCTGACCTTCTCTCCCACGAGTTTCGTCATGGTTCAACCCTCCCTCGCATGCCTTGATCTTGGCTTCCGTGCTCTCCGTGGTGACCCCGGTGCATGAAGAGGTGACGGATCGGGCATAAAAGGAGGATCGCCCAGGGGAGGATGGCCAGGATTTGCGCCTGATGTTCCTCCCAGAGGAGGAAGGTTGCGGCCGCCAGGAACCCGGCCAATGCGATCCATGCATTCTTCATCGCCGTTCCCTCCGCTCCTCTGAAAGGAGGAACCAAAGGACCGTTGGCGTCCCCACGATGACAACAACCCAGAAAAACATCCACCAGCCCATCCACCTGCCTCCTTTCCCGAACTCGACTTCGCGTTCCCAGGGAAATGAAAAAGCACGAGCCATGCCAATGGGGGTGGCCTGAATGCCCCTTTTATTTCAACAGGATGGATTGAAGAAGGAGAGTCCCCCGAGACAAACCGGGGATTATCCTGCAAGACGTTGTAGACTATTCTGCAGAACCGTTCATCGCCGCAACGGAGATTACAGATCTGCGCCGATTGCCGAAGACCGCTTACTCCTCCGGCTCGAACTGTATAATGCCGGGGCGGTGTTCATTCGCCTTCGTGGCCGACCACGATCTTACCGACCATGCCCGCCTCGAGATGGCCGGGCTCAAGGCAGGCGAAGTCGACCTTCCCATCCCTGGTGAATTGCCAGATCATCTCACCGGTATTTCCGGGCTCCACGCTGACCATGTTGGGATCGTCGTGTTCCATCTCCGGGGACTTCCGCATCCTCTCGGCATGTTCCTTCAGTTCATCGATCGTGCCGAGCACCATCTCGTGCTCTAGGTTGCCGGTATTCCTGACGATGAACCGGATGGTCTCGCCCCGTTTCACGCTGATGCTGTCGGGCTTGAAGCGCATCGCGTCGCTCATTTCCACCTCGATGCTGCGGGTGACGTCCCCGGGATTTCCGGGCATGCCGATTGCCGCGGCGTGGCCCTCGGCGGACCGGTGGCCGTACCCGTGATGCGATTCGTCGGCCCGCCCCGTCACGCCAACGAAGAAAAGGAATACGACGACCGCTAACGCAATCATCCCTCGTTTCATGGCTGATTTCCTCCAACTGTCAGGTTGCCGGAAGCGTACACTTCATTTCGCCTTGCCTGGGCACCCCTCGGCATTCCCCGCCGATCTCCCGTTAGAGAGCCGTTCCGCTTCCCCGGTTTCATCCGCAGCCGAAGGACCAGGAAAGAGGCCACCACAATGGCCCATGGAGCGAGGTCATGGCGGAGATCCTTCCTGCCAATCAGAGTCGGACTCGCTTCAGACGCAGGGCGTTGCCCACGACCGAAACGGAACTCATGCTCATGGCGGCCGCCGCGAAGATCGGACTAAGCAGGATGCCGAAAAACGGATACAGAACGCCCGCCGCAACGGGCACACCCACCGAGTTGTAGATGAAGGCGAAGAAGAGGTTTTGGCGGATATTACGCATCGTGCCACGGCTCAGTCGACGCGCCTTGGCGATGCCTCGCAGATCGCCCTTGATGAGCGTCACGCCGGCCGATTGCATGGCCACGTCGGTCCCCGTGCCCATGGCGATGCCGACGTGGGCCTGGGCCAGTGCCGGCGCGTCGTTGATCCCATCGCCGGCCATCGCCACCGTGCGTCCTTCGTCCTGAAGCTTCCTGATCACTTCGTTCTTCTGCTCGGGCAGGACTTCGGCCTCGACGCGGTCGATCCGCAATTTGCGCGCCACGGCCTGGGCCGTCGTGCGGCTGTCACCGGTCAGCATGATGATCTCGATGCCCTCTTGATGCAACAGATCCACTGCCTCCGGCGTCGACGCCTTGATCGGATCGGCGACACCCAGCAGGCCAGCCGGTTTGCCGTCGACCGCCACGAACATCACGGTCTGACCGTCGCCGCGCAGTTGCTCCGCCCGCTGCGCCAGGGGACCGGGATCGATGGTTTCGTTCTCCATCATGCGCCGGTTGCCCAGGGCCACGGTCCTGCCGTCGACGCGGCCCCGAACGCCCTTTCCCGTTGCCGACTCGAAGTCTTTCGCCTCACTCAAGACCGTTCCGCGTTCCTCGGCCCCCTTGACGATCGCGGCCGCCAGCGGGTGCTCGCTGCCGCGCTCCAGACTTGCCGCCAGCTTGAGCAGGTCTGCTTCAGGAACACCCTCCGCCGGTTCGACGGTCACCAGCCGGGGACGGCCTTCGGTCAGTGTGCCGGTCTTATCGACCACCAGCGTGTCGATCTTTTCCATCACTTCGAGCGACTCGGCATCGCGGATCAGCACGCCGGCCTGGGCGCCGCGACCGACCCCGACCATGATCGACATGGGGGTGGCCAGCCCGAGCGCGCAGGGGCAGGCGATGATCAGCACGGCCACGGCATTGACCAGCGCGTAGGCCATCGCCGGCGCCGGCCCCCAGATCGACCAGATGATAAAGGTAAGGATCGCGGCTCCGACGACGACCGGAACGAAGTAACCGGCCACCAGGTCGGCCAGCTTCTGGATCGGTGCGCGGCTGCGCTGGGCTTCGCTGACCATCCGCACGATCTGCGCCAGCATCGTATCGCTGCCGACCTTCTCGGCCTCCATCAGCAGTCCACCCGTCTGGTTGATCGTGGCGCCGATGACATGGTCGCCCGCATGTTTTTCCACCGGCATCGGCTCGCCTGTTATCATCGATTCGTCGATGTTGGATTTGCCGTCAAGGACCTTGCCATCGACCGGTACCTTCTCGCCGGGCCGAATGCGAATCCCGTCACCGATCCGGACTTGTTCCAGCGGGACATCCTCTTCCTTTCCATCCTCCCGAACGACGCGCGCCGTCTTGGCCGCGAGGCCCAGAAGCGCCTTTATCGCGCCGCTGGTCGAACGGCGGGCGCGCAGTTCAAGAACCTGTCCCAACAAGACCAGTGTGACGATAACGGCCGCGGCCTCGAAATACACGGGAACGACGCCATTTTCGCGGAATGCGGCGGGGAAGATGTCCGGCGCCAGTGTGGCGACAAGGCTGTAGACCCACGCCACGCCCGTGCCCAGCCCGATCAGCGTGAACATGTTCAGGTTCCGCGTCGCGACCGAGCGCCAGCCACGGACGAAGAACGGCCATCCGCCCCACAGCACCACCGGAGTGCCCAGCGCCAGTTCGATCCATTTGCCGACGGTCGCCGGTATCCATTCGTGCACGGGAATACCGACATATCCGCCCATCGCCAGGAAAATCACGGGGACACTGAGCACCGCGCAGACCCAAAAGCGCAGCGTCATGCTTCTCAGTTCCGGGTCTTCCTCCTCTTCCTCGGCGGAGACCGTGCGGGCCTCCAGGGCCATCCCGCACTTCGGGCAATCCCCCGGTTCCTCGCGCACCACTTCCGGGTGCATCGGGCAGGTCCACTCCTTGCGCGAGGCGGGCGCGGCGCCCGTAACCGGCTCCAGTTCCATCCCGCACTTCGGACAGTCCCCCGATCCTTCCTGCCGTATCTCGGGATGCATCGGACAGGTATACCCCCCCGTGCGGCCTTTCCCTTCCGGTTCGGACGGAGCCTCTCCGGAACGGTCCTCCCCGGATTCCCGACCCTTGAGGAAGCGGTCGGGATCCTTTTGGAACGTTTCCAGGCAATGGGAATTGCAGAAGAAATGCTCTTCCCCGTGCCGGGACAGGCGGTGAGGGGTATCCTCCCCCACCTCCATCCCGCATACGGGGTCTTTCCGGGTGGACGAAGTGGTGTCTTCTTCTTCCTCTTCCTCTACGTCGCTTCGATCGAGACCGTGCTCCTTTTCCACCCCATCTCCTTTCCTCGCATGGTTTCCTGCTTTCTCTGATGGCTATTTATTGTGCCCTGTGCCCCATGTAAGAACCCATCATGTAGCTCCATCCCGAATTTCCGGGATACCATTCGTTCCGATCCAGTAGGAGTTTTTGCATCAGACATGCCATTCTCCCCATCCCTCGCTTGACTTAGGAATATCAATAGGTTACGAGGTTAGGAGGGCCTAATGCCATCGACGTGCCGAGGATATTCTGCAACAGACCGAAGAGTATTCTTCAGACAATCGCTCTCCCCATCCCCTCTTTCCAGTCTCAGCACAACCTGGCCCGCCCAGGCGTTGATTCCAAGTAACAGCGGCGCAAACACCAATATTTTTTTCGCATGATCCCCTCTACCTGCCTACCGTGACCGGGAATCAATGTCGACCTGCAACGAATCGAGAAACTTGTTGAACCCGACGAACAGTTCCATGACTCCCAAGGCCTCTACGATCTCCGCGTCGCTCACCGCCAGCTCCCTCAACACCTGGAACTGCTCATCTGCAATGCGCCCTGGAGCCAGGTTCGCCTGACGGGCAAGCCAGATCAGGGCCTTTTCCCTTTCCGTAAAATCGCTCTTTTCGGGATCCTCGATGATCCCCGCGATGGCCTCCGGCGACAGGCCGATAGCACGCAGAGCAGCGCTGTGGGCCGCCACACAGTAGTCGCAGCCATTATCTTTGGATATCAGCACGGCGATGGTCTCCTTGACCTTGCGGCTCAAGTTCCCTTCCATCATCACGGCCTTGACCTTGTCCCAGTTCGCGCGGAGCAACGGCGGGTGATGGGCGGAAGTGCGAAACAGATTCGGGACCATGCCGAAGGCGGACTGGATCTCCTTGAAGATTTCGGCCGTTTCACCGGTTGCCTGTTTTGGATCGAGCGGACTTATACGGGTCATGTTTGCCTCCTTGGGTTTGTCTGATTTTCGTCTTTTCCAGGTCAATCCGATCCTGTTCAGTACATCCCCCGGGCGCGTTCTCTCGCGGGGAGGATCTCCAGGCAGGTCGTCCACCACCCCGTCTCGACCGTCTCCACGAACTGATCAACGATCCGCTCTGCCCGCATCTCGGCGGCCAGACGCTCGTGGTCGTACCGCAGGGGGACGAAGGTCGCATCGGGCTCTTCGCCCGACAAGTCCAGCACGGCGTAAGAGACGTGGGTCTGGCCGTCGTTGGCTGGCCTCCCGATCGCTCCCACATTGAGGACGAACCGCCTGCCGGGAAGAAAGCGCTTCCAGGGGATGCCTGTGTGCGTCACCGCGAGGACGTCGCAATGGGCGTCGTCGAGCAACCGGGTGAGAAAGGGATCGGGGGACAGGGATTCCCATAGGAATTCGTTCTGTCGCCGGGGGGAGCCGTGGCACAGCAGGATCCGCTCCCCCTTCGGGCCACGGAGACGGATCTCGTCAGGAAGTGTCGCCAGATAATCCTTGTTCCGCTCCGAGGTGTTCCGGAACGTGTAGGCATAAGAGAGCGCGGCGAAATGGTTGTCCCGGGGATCGGTATACCCGCAGGCGCAGTCCCCTCGACGCAGCCCGATGGACCGGTCGTAGGTCCCCTGGACGATCGGCACGCCCGCATCCCGGAGAATCTCGACGGACCGGTCGGGATAGGGCCCGAACGCGCCCACATCCCCGAGGCAGAAGATCTCCGATGCGCGGGAGGAAGCGTCGTCCAGAAGCGTGGCCAGGGCGAGGTGGTTGTTGTATATTCCGCCGAAAAGCGCCACGCGCCCTGAAACCTCGCGTTCTCCCGAAATGGACCTGTCCCGATGTTGCCGTGCGTTCGTATCCATCCGCTACTCCTCCCGAACCGCGGTGGCGGCATTCGCGCATACGGCCCCATGCCGGAAGCAGGTGGAACAAGCGCCGTACGCGAGGGGAAAGGGACGGAACGATTCCTCCAGCGTGTCCCCCATACGGGCGCCCGGGTCGTTCACCAGGATCGGGCAGACCCACATACCCCGTGCAGTGGCCATCCTCGCGGTAGAGCACAAAAGCTGCTCGGACCCCAGAATCTCCAGCATCTCCGCGGTGACGCGGTCGTCTTGCCGGTACCCTCCGGATCGGTTCTCCTCACGGCCGATGCGGAAAAGGGGGAGAAACTTGACACGGGGTTTGCGGATCCCCCTTTCGCGTAACAGACTCTCGAACGCTTCCAGGGCCTCCGATGCGCTTCCCTTCTCGCTCCGTACGGCGGTCACGATGGGGAGGAAGCCCGCCTTCTCCAACCGGATGGCGCCGGCCAGCGCCCGTTCGAAACTCCCCTTCCCCCGGATCCGGTCGTTCTCCTCCTCCGTGGGCGCATCGAGGGAGATCCGGATTTCGAGAGAATAGATCGAATCCTTCGCGGCTGCCGCGAGTCGTCCGACAAGGCGGTCGGTCAGCAGGGTACCGTTGGTCAGGATCGTCGCCGGAAATCGCCTCAGCGTGTCACCGGCGATCTCGGCCATATCCGGGTGCAGAAACGGCTCCCCGCCCGTGTATACGATGTCCCGCACTCCCGCCGCCTCCGCTTGATCGAGAAGACCCCCCACCTCCTCCCGGGATAGGGACGGCATCTGCCAGTTCCCCGGCCCGGACTCATTGAAACAGTGGGCGCACCGGAGGTTGCAGGAAAGCCCAGCCACCTGGATCCAGAGACTGTCGAGCCCGAGAAAGGGACAGTTCGGAGCGTTCATGCCTCCTCCTTGGCCGCGGCCGGACGAAACCAGGCCCCCAGCAGGTAGACGGCAAAACAGAGGGAGATCCCGACGAGGTTCACCCACAGCAGGTTGCCGTATTTTCCGGCCCCGATGCTCCCATGGAACCATTTCAGGCTCAACCCCAGACCGAAGAGCAGCCCCAGCAGGACGCTGGCGTGGTAGGAGACCGCCCCTGCCCTTCTCCACCCGGACAGGAGGAAGACGGGTGTGAGCCCGATGACCATCGTGCCGCTCACGGTGGTAGCCGAGAGGATGGCGGGCCTGGCGTAGAGCATCAGGTTCCCCAGGATCCCCAGCAGGACCATCGAGGCTCGCGCCAGGACGACCTTGTCCACCTTCCACCCCGGCAGCACCTCCAGGGAGACCAGCTTCCCGATGGAGCTGAACGTGGAGTCGATCGTGGAGCATCCGCTGGTCAGCATCATCACGTTCATGAAGAGCAGGAGCGGGAGGCCAAAGGAAGCCGCCGTACTGAAGGTGGAGTTTCCCCCGACCCCCTCGACCCGATTGTAGATCCCCACGAAGCTGAACAGGAGGATGAACAGCACCCCGAGAACTCCCGCGACGGTGAACGACGTAAGCATCTTCCGCGGCTCGGTGATGAAAGCCCGGTCGGTCATCACGGGGTCGTGGAACGGATAGGAAAAGATCTGGAGC
>JBAUKK010000260.1:0-3297 GCA_049577645.1 Candidatus Deferrimicrobiaceae bacterium | reverse complement strand
CTGGAAGGCATCGAACTGGGCCCCCCTCTGGGGCGCTGGATGGAGAAAGCGATCGACCGGAGGGACCACGACGCCGTGTGGGACCTCCTGCTGGAGTCGCTTTCCCGTTCCCTCGGGGACCCCGAGGTCGAAGATCTCTTTCGCAGGCTTACCCGGCAGGCGATGGAAGCCTATAAGGGAAGCGGTCTCCACCGGAAGGTAGTGCTCGAGATCGCCGAGGCGACGGACATTCTGGACGAGCGGGCGGTCGCCCGTGCTCTACTCGACAACCTTTCCGGTTCCGTGCGGGATGCGAAGGAAAACCCGGACCACCCGGTTCGACGGAAGCTGGACGGGATTCTCCGGGAGTTCGCGCTGGGCCTTGCCGAGGGAGATCGCGAGGCGGTCTCCGTGGTGGAAACCCTCCGGGACCGATTGGTCGAGAACGCCGACACGGTGGAGGTAATTCAAAATGTCCTGGGCCGGTTCAAGATGACGGTCACGGACCAGCTCGACCGTCCCGATTCGGATATCACTTCGCTGATGCGGAGATTTCTTACCGAGAGGCTGGCGGAGTTCGCCAGGGATTCCGTGGCGCAGGGGAAGCTGGATGCATGGGTCCGGGAAACAGCCGTGGAACTCGTACGGAAGCGGCATGCCTACATCGGGGAAATGGTCCGCGGGAGCCTCGGGAAGCTCCGCGATATCGAACTGGTAGACCAGATCGAGGCGAAGGTGGGGCCGGATCTCCAGTACATACGCCTGAACGGGGCCATTGTCGGCGCGTTGGTGGGAGCATTTCTTGCGGTCGCCCGGTTGGTCCTGTCTTAGAGAAGGCGTAGAAGGCGAATTGGGCAGGGCCTACGTCCAGCGGAACAGCCAAAGCGCCCCCGTGAAAGAAATCGTTCCCCAGAGGAGCAGCACCAGGAACTGGGGCCAAAGCACGGCTAGCTGCGCCCCGTCGGTCATGATCCCCCGGAGGCCTTCGATCAGGGCGGTAAGAGGCAGGGTCCGGATCAGCGGCTGAAGGAAATCGGGGAACCGGCTGGTGGAGAAGAAGACCCCCGAGACGACGATCATCGGAAACGTGGCGAGGTTGATAAGCCCCGAGATCGTTGCAGTCGTGCGGGCGCGGCTTGCGATAAGCGTCCCGAGGCCGGCGAAGGAGAGAGCCCCGGCCACTGTCACTGCCGTAAGGGAGAGCAGCGACCCTGCCGAGGACACGCCGAAGATCCGCCAGGACAGGAAGAGAAGGGGAACGACCTCGCGAGGAACGAAAACCAGCCTTGCCAGCATATGCGCCAGGAGAAAATCCCGTTTCCGCATCGGTGTAGCGAGCTGCAGTTTGAGGAGCTTCCGGATCCGGTCCTCGACGATCACCCACCCGATTCCCCACAGCCCGCCTCCCATCAGGTTCATGCCGAGCAATCCCGGAATGAGGAAGTCGATGTAGCGCGCGCCGGGTTCCGCGACGAGGTTGTCTGACACGCCGAGCGGGTCGGTTCGCCCTGCGGCATGCTGGAGCGCCCGGTCCACACGCTCCCGGGCGAGACGGCTCTCGGGACGGGTCGGGTCGTACCGGAAGACGACCGGGTCCCCGGGAATGACCATGACCGCCGCCCGTCCCGTGCGGATACGGTGGTTTGCCGCCTCGCGGGAGAGTACCTCGACGCGCATCCCGTTGTCCGCTTGCAGGCCCCGCTCGACTTTTGCCGCCCCGGGGCCATCGACCACCACGACGTTGGTGGGGCCGGGATGTTCCCCGCGGAAAGCGATCCCCAGCGCGACCGCCAGGAGGATCGGGAAGAGAAACGTCCAGAAGATTGTCTCTGGATGCCGCAGACTTTCAAGGAGTCTCGCCAGCACGAGATGACGAAGCGGTCTACTCATCGCGGTATTGTCTCCCGGTGAGGGATACGTATACGTCCTCAAGCGTTGCCTGCCGAAGCGTGAGGTGGGCGAGGGAGGCGGAGCGGGCCCGGAATAGGTCGAGAAGCGCGGGGACGGTGACATGCGCTTCCCGCACGGATACGAGGAGCGCTCCGTTCTCCCGCCTGATCGATGTCACCCCGGGGAGCCTCCGGACATCCTCGTCCTCCACGTCGCCCGTCGCCATCTCGACCTCGACGACGAGATTTCCGTCGAGGGAGGCGATCAACTCGCCGGGGGACCCCATGGCGATCGCCTTTCCTTGCTCGATGATGGCTACCCGGTCGCAGAGGCGCTGCGCCTCATCCATGTAGTGGGTCGACACCAGGATGGTGCATCCCCTTTCTTTGTAGGAGAAAATCGAGTCGCCGAACTGGAGGCGTGCCTGGGGATCAAGCCCCGTAGTCGGCTCGTCCAGGACGAGCAGTTCCGGGTCCCCCACCAATGCGCAGGCAAGTGCCAGCCGCTGCCTCTGTCCGCCGGAGAGCTTGCTCGTCCAGGAGCGGGCCTTCTCCTCGAGCCCCACTTCCCGGATGACGGAGGGAACGTCGCGGCCCCGGGGGTAGAAGCTGCGAAACAGCGTTACCACCTCCGCTACCGTGAGACGTTCCGGAAAACGTGTCTCCTGCAGGGAGACCCCGATGCGCGAACGAAGCGGACGGTCGTCTCCCCCCCACTTCCTCCCGAGAACGACGACCTGCCCGGACGTGGGTTCCTGCAGGCCGATCAGGATCTCGATGGTCGTCGTTTTTCCCGCGCCGTTGGGACCGAGCAGGCCGAAACATTCCCCGACACGGATTTCCAGGTCCAGAGAGTCCACCGCGACGACGCCGTCGTAACGCTTGACGACGCCAATGAGGGAAACCGCCGGCCCCCGCGTCCCGTCCGGTCCGGCATAGGGAACCATCTTCATGGACTCATCACCTGACTCCGCCGGCGACCCTTCGCAGCAGGATGTAACCCGTCGCCGCGAAACCGGCGATTGCCGCGTATTGCGCAAACGTCAGGCTTCCGTACCGTGCGTCGCTCAGCCGGAGGAAATCGAGGAAGAAGCGCATCGGGAGATACAGGAGGACGAAAGCAATCGGGAAAAATCCCGTCGGACGGGGCTTGCGGTCGAGGACGAGGAATGCGGGAACGATGACGAGGAGGGTGTAGAGAAACTCGTACCAGCCCAGGTCGTGATAGGCCATATTCGCCAGTGTTTCCGTCCCCGGAAGGTCCGCCAGCCGGCCGGCGGCCCCGTAGAAATACCCGATGTACGCCCTCGCCTCCGGCGTGGACAGGCTTACCCCGAGAGGGAAATGCGTGATCGTCCCCGGATGGTCGTGCGCGACGGTGCACCCCAGCCTGCCGATTGCCCACGCAAAGGGGAATGCGAACGCGAAC
>JBAUKK010000259.1:0-2123 GCA_049577645.1 Candidatus Deferrimicrobiaceae bacterium | reverse complement strand
AATCGAGGAGATGGAGATTTTTATCCCATCCTCGCAGCAGCGGGGGTAGACTGATGTCGGCGCGTTTTCGAACACGGTGGGTCCTGGCGGGAGCATTGGGGGCCTGTCTGGCCCTGACGCCGATATTCCCGCGACAGGCAGCGGCGGAAGGCGGCAATTCCCCGGCGGCATCCCGCGGGAAGGGGATTCTCTCCGTCCCGAGCGCCGGCGGTCTTTCCCGGGGGGGGATCGCATCCGGGGAAAGCGATGGAGATTACGGTCGGGAGAAGGGACCACGGATGGCGCAGGCGGGCGAAGTGACGCCGGAAAAGCTTGACCGATGGCGCTCCATGACGCCGGAGGAACGGGAGAGATACCGGGAACGGTATAGCCGGTGGAAGGAACTTCCCCCCGAGCGCAGGAAGAGAATTCTCGAACGCAGGCGGAGGTGGAGCACGCTTCCGGAGGAGCAACGGCGTTTCCTGATGCAGCGTCGCGAGATCTACCGGAACGCGTGGCCGGAGGAGAAGCGGGCGATCGAGAAGTTCTTCCGGCGCTGGCGGCAGCTTCCTCCCGAACGGCGCCAGACGATGCGGCGCAACCTGACCGAAATGCGGGACCTTCCCGCCTCCCAACGGGACGAACGGCTGATGGACTGGCCGTTCTACCGCCGGCTCCTCCCCGACGAGCGTAGGGCGGTAAACCGGTTCCTCTTCTCGGAGCCCTCATCGAGACCGTTGGGCGGTCCCCGCGGTTCTCCCCGTGACTGACCGGGAACGGTGGATGCGGGCCGCGCTTCTCGAGGCGGAGAAGGGGGCGATGGAGGGAGAGGTCCCGATCGGGGCGGTCGTGGTGGGGCCGTCCGGCAAGATTTTGTCCCGCGCGCATAACCGGTCGGTCCTGGGGAACGACCCCACCGCGCACGCCGAAATCCTCGCCCTGCGCAAGGCGGCAAAGAAACTTTCCAACTACCGGCTCACGGGGTGCCGACTCGTGGTTACGCTCGAGCCTTGCGTGATGTGCGCGGGGGCCGCCGTGGCCGCCCGGGTATCCGAAATCATCTTCGGGGCGGTCGACCCCAAGGCGGGTGCGGTCCACAGCCTTTACCGGATCGCCTCCGACGAGCGACTCAACCACCGGGCGATGGTGATCCCCGGGGTCCTCGGGAAAGAGAGCGCGGCCCTTCTCACCGCGTTTTTCCGCCCCCGCAGAAAGTCATAAGGGAACCCCGGTTAAAACAACGGGGAGAAAATCCGGCAGGTGTCCTCCAGGAAACGGACCGATCTCGGGCGCCGCGAGAACGTGGCCGGGTCAAGCCGGAGGGATTGGGAAAGATCCTCCTCGAACGCCGATGCGAGCAGTCCGATCTCTTTCTCCCCGTAGAGAAACACGCCGAGCTCGAAATTCAGGAAGAAACTCCGGATGTCCACGTTCGACGACCCCACCACCCCCACGTCGTCGTCGATGATCAGCACCTTGGAGTGGATGTTTGTGGGCCGGTACAGGTAGATCTTCACCCCCGCCTGCATCAGATCGTCAAAGTAGGATTTTCCCGCCATCCACACCATCCGCAGGTCCGATTTCTCCGGGACGATCAGGCGCACGTCGATCCCCCGGAGCGCGGCATTCTCGAGGGAGGTACCGATGGCGTCGTCGGGGACGAAGTACGGCGTGGCGATCCAGATCCTCCTCCGGGCCGAGGTAAAGGCCGTGAACACCCCCTGGTAGATCGGGCGCATGGTGCGGTCCGGGCCGGAGGTCACCACCTGGAGCGTCCCCGTCCGCGGGGATGTGCGGATCAGGGGGGGGAGGGATGGGAACAGGTTCCCGGCCGGACCGGTCTCCTCCGTGGCGAAGGCCCAGTCGTCGAGGAAGACCACCTGGAGATCGCGGACCGCCGGGCCGTAGATCACCGCGCCGATATCCCGCCACTGATCCTTCCCCCACTTCGGCCCCATGTACTTCTTTCCGATATTCATCCCTCCGCAAAAAGCGGTCATCCCGTCGGTGATGAGAAGTTTCCGGTGGTTGCGAAGGTGGGCCGACCACTTGCGGTGGAGAGGGAGCGCGGGGAGAAACTCCGCCACTTCCCCGCCCGCCCGCCGCAGCGGCCGGACGAGACGCCGGAGCGCGCGCCACGAACC
>JBAUKK010000258.1:0-2448 GCA_049577645.1 Candidatus Deferrimicrobiaceae bacterium | reverse complement strand
TCCCGACTGGCGGAACCGCACCCCCGAAGAACGCGACCGTTTCGTCGCGCTTTTCCGGGAACTGCTCGAGAACTCCTATCTCGGGAAGATCGAGTCCTACCAGGGGGAGGAGATCCGGTACGGCAAGGAGACCGTCGATGGATCGTATGCCGAGGTGAAGACCGTGGTGGTTACGAGCAAGGGACAGGAGATTCCGGTGGATTACCGGATGCTTGAAGACGGCGGCCGATACCGGATCTACGACGTCGTCATCGAGGGGATCAGTCTGGTGGGCAATTATCGCTCCCAGTTCAAGAGCATCCTGCAGAAGTCGTCCTTCGAAGAACTGATGGACAAGCTGCGCGCCACGATCCAGGAACAACGGTCATCGGCTTTCCCTTCTCCGTTTGCCTGAGAACCGGTTGCCCCTCGGCAAGGAGAAAGGTAAAAGGGAGATATCGATATCATCCCGGGTACCACATCCAGGGGGCCGCTTAACGGAGAGCGGGCCGGGAAGAGAGGGGTTCGCGAGATGAGACGGGTTGCGTTAGCGTATGCGGCGTTATTTATCGGTTGTTTCCTGCTTCTTGGGCCTGCGGAGGCGGGTTGGGAGATACACAGTCTCTTCACCTCGCGCATGGGACCCGGGAAGAAGGAGGTGGCCTACTTCCAGAAAGATCGCGTCCGTGTCGAGATGCCGGACAGCGTGCAGGTGATGAATTTCCAATCCCGGAAAATCATCTGGATCGACAAGGAGGAGAAAACCTACAGCGTGATGACTTTCGACGAGTTCAAGCAGATGGTCCGGGAGAATATGAAGGCTGTGAATCAAGCGATGGAGGAGATGAAGCGAAGGGGGATATCCATGCCGGGGGCTGTTTCCCGGCCGGCGAGACGATTCGAGGTCCACAAGCTTCCGGGGGCCACCATCGCCGGGTACCCCTCCGACGGGTACCAAATCTCCGAAGGCGGACGAGTCACCGAGGAGATCTGGACCACAAAAAAGATTGATCTTTCCCGGGAGGTCGATCCGGCGATCTACCGGGAGTTTGAGGAGCTGTCGCGCGAAAGCAGCCAGATGATGCAGGGTGCGGGGGAGGTGGAACAGGACCCGGCTCTGAAAAAGGTCTATGAAAGCGGATACGTGATGAAGACGGTGTACAAGGAGACGGGGGACGTGGACCAGGTTACCCGGGCGGAGCGGAAATCTCTTTCCGAGTCGCTGTTTACCGAGCCGAAGGGATATAAAAAGGTACCCCCGGCCATCAGGGGAATATCCCGGGGAGGCGAGATGCCGGAATCCGGGGGTGTCGGTGGACAGGCCGCCGACTACGGGAAGCAGACAACCGAGGAGGCGAAGGATGCCGCTTCCCGGGGAGCCCAGGAACCGGTCCAGGAAAAAAAGCGTGAGGGGTTGGACAGCATCCGCAAAGGCGCCAGCGAAGGGATCAAGAAACTCTTCAAGTGGTAAGGGGAAGGCCGATGACGCGCAGGATGCGCCATTTTGTGCTGCTGGGAGCGTTTCTGCTCGCGGGATGCGCGGGGCTGCGGCCCGACTACCGGTCGGGCGAAGAGATGCCGTACCCCCTGAAGCAGAACCCGAAGGCGGAGGAGATCGTGCACCTTCCCACCGGGCTAAAGGTTTCTTTGGACGGGTTGATGAACATGATCTCCGGCGCGACCCTTGTCTGCGTGGGGGAGACGCACGACAACATCCACGCCCACCGGGTCGAGCTCATCATCATCAGGGAACTGTTCCGCCGGTTCCCCGGCAGGGTCGCCATCGGGATGGAGATGTTCCGCGAACCGCAACAGGAGATCCTCGACCGCTGGACGAAGGGGGAGCTGTCCGAGATCGAGTTCCTGAAAGCCGCGAAATGGCACGGGAACTGGGGTTCCGATTTCGGCTATTACCGGGACATCCTGGAATTCGCGAAAGAAAACGGAATCGACGTCGTTGCGTTGAACCCGTCGAAGGAGATCCAGGAGGAAGTACGACGGGGAGGCCTGGACAACGTTTCGGCCGATCGGAAGGCAACGCTTCCCGAGATCGGGGAGGCGGACCCGTACCAGCGGGCGGCGATGAAGGCGGTGTACGGAAGCCACCTCCCCACCGAGGGAATGTTCGAGTCCTTCTTCCGGGTCCAGATGCTCTGGGAGGAGACGATGGCCGAACGCATCGTCGACTACCTGAAAAGCCCCCGCGGGGAGGGAAAGAGGATGGTGACGATCACGGGAGGCTGGCACGTCCGGTACGGCTTCGGTCTCCCCAAGAAGGTGGTCCGCAGGCTGCCCCTGCCCTACGTTATCGTTCAGCCCGTGGAGATCGAGATTCCCGAGGAGAAAAAGGACCAGATGATGGAGGTGGACCTGCCGGATATTCCCCTGCTCTCCTCCGACTTCGCCTGGTACGTGCCTTACGAGGGGCTGGAAGGAAAGCGTGTCCTGATGGGGGTCCTCCTCTCGGAG
>JBAUKK010000257.1:0-2763 GCA_049577645.1 Candidatus Deferrimicrobiaceae bacterium | reverse complement strand
GCCCATTTCCGCGACGTAGGGCAGTCGACCTGCCACGTCCCGCAAGGTGCCGTGTCCCCCCGGCGCAGGCGCGCAGGACCGGGGGAACAGTTCGTACCAGGTGCTGTATCGCCCCCTCTCCCGGTCGACCGTGACGCAGAGCTCCCTCTCGTAGAACGTTTCGAACCGGCGGTCGGGGTATCCCGCCATCCGGCGCGCAAGCCCTTCGTCCAGGGCCTTCCGTACGGCCCCCGCCGCTTCCTCTCCGTCCTTCCCTTTCAGGGCGGCGGCCGCCTCCCGGAGTGCTTCGCGGTCAACGCCCTTCGCCCGTCCGGACGCCTCCTCGATCAGCATCGACCCCACCAGCAGGTCGACCCGGACGTCCTGTCCCGCATCGGCCTTCTTCGCGAGGTCGCGGCGCCAGGTGCAGAAGCGGTCGACCCAGGCCGCAATTCCGTACAGGGAACGCCCCAGGGAGGTGACGGGGAATGTTCCGGCCCACCGGTCGTTGCCCAGTTCCCGCAGGGGGACTTCCCGCCAGGAGGCATCGTCATCGTTCCGGTAGCGGAGGACTGCCGTGATCATGTCATGGCCGTCGGTGTGGATGTCGGCCGTGACGGTCACCTTCTCGCCGACGGTCCTCTTGATGGGAAAGCGGCCCCCGTCGATCTCCGGGGAGACGTTCTCGATGACCACGCGGTGAGGGGTTCCCGCGGTGATCCGGCTGCTTTTTCCTGTGCGCACATTTGTTTCCATTCCCGGTTCTCCCCAATTGTCGCAGCTATAGCCCCATCGCCGGTACGATTCACTTCATCCAGCAGGCGTTCCCGCACCGTTTGTGAGGAGGATCGGCGGGGATACCAAATGCTTGAAATAACGGTATTATATCTCATCCGGCTTACCCGGACAAGGCGCCGCAAACAGGCGCCGCAAACGGTGTCCACGAATGTTCCTGTCCGGTGAAACCGTGTTTTTTTCAGGAGATCAACCGAATTCCGCCCGATAAATCCTTACGGAAAAGGAGCATGCCGTCATGAAGCTTACCACGGGCAATCGTCTTCTGATTCTGCTGGGAGTCGCGATCGTCGTCATGGTGGGTATCGGATTCCTCGCGTCCGAGAAGATCCTGCCTCTCTTCGGCAGCCTGCGCGAAGACATTGTCAAGGCCCTGTACCATCCCTACGTAAACATCGGGGACATCCCGATCACGCCGGTCTTCCTCATCAAGACCTTCGTGTTCTTCTTCCTCCTCCGGATGGTTACCGGGATGACGCATCGCCTCATGGAGAACCGGGTTCTCGTACGCACCTCCCTCCACCCCGGGCAACAGTATGCGTTTGCGAAGATCGCGGCGTACGTCGTCTTCCTGTTCGGGTTGCTGATCGGCCTCCAGTGGGCGGGGGTGAACATGAGCAGTCTCGTCATTCTGGGAGGCGCGATAGGCATCGGGGTGGGGTTCGGCCTGCAGAATATCGCGAACAATTTCGTTTCGGGGATCATTCTCCTCATCGAGCGTCCGATCCAGGTGGGGGACCGGGTCGAGGTGGGCAACACCAACGGGGACGTGGTGAGGATCGCGGCGCGCGCCACCTGGATCCGCACCAACGACAATGTCGTGATGATCATACCGAATTCCGAGTTCATCAACAGCCACGTGACGAACTGGACCGCCAACGACCGCCAGGTGCGCTTTCCCATCCACCTGGGCGTCTCCTACAAAAGCGACCCGGAGGCCGTACGTGACGTGCTCATGGAAGTCGCCGATCGGCACCCGGACGTCCTGACCGTCCCGGAACCGGAAGTCGTCTTCACCGGGTTCGGCGACAGCTCGCTCGATTTCATACTCAACGTCTGGACCGTTACGAGGGTACAGTACCCGAAGATCCTGGCCAGCGAGATCTACTTCATGCTCTTCAAGGCGTTCAAGGAGCGCGGGATCGAGATCCCCTTCCCACAGCGGGACCTCCACGTGAAATCGGTGTCGGTTCCCATTCCGGTGTCGAGCGCGAACTAAAGAGGTGCGACCTACCGGTGCGTCGCCAGGTCGAAGGTCCAGTAGAGGGCGGAGGGGTTGCCCTGGTACTGCCCTTCCGCGAAGGCGGCGCCGATCTCCGCGAAGGCGGAGTTCATGATGTTGCTGCAGTGGCCTTCGCTATCCAGCCATCCCTGCATCACGGCGGAGACCGTGGGGTAACCCACGGCGATATTTTCCCCGTACGTCCACCAGTCGTACCCTTCCCGGTCGATCCTCTCCCCGGGAGTGCTGCCGTCCGACCCGGTGTGGGTGAGGGACTCGTTGATCGCCATGTCCTCGGAATGGAGGTAGGCGGCCATGGCGAGAAAATCGCTCCACGCCACGGGAGGGGCGGCCGGGTAGGAAGTCGCTCCGCACATCCTGCCCACCGAGCGGGCCTGGTTGACGGCGTCCAGAAATTCCTGGCGAATAGAGTCGATTCCCGGTATTCCCGTTCCCGGGGGGGGAGTGGAAAGGGAAACGGTTCCCGAACCCCCACCGCCGCATCCGCAAAGGGTCGCCAGCACAACCGCGAACAGGAAGGGGGAAACCCGTTTCATGAGAATCTTTGCGCCTTGCACAGGCGGCCCCTTCCGATCGTCCATGAAGGGTATTTCGGAACAATTCTTCCTTAACCTTAAACGGGACGGAGGCGTCTCCCGAAGATCCCCATAAAAAAAAGGGGTCAGGCGGAATCGCCTAACCCCCTGAAAATATTGGTGGGCCACGAAGGATTCGAACCTTCAACCTCCTGATTAAGAGATACCCCC
>JBAUKK010000256.1:0-4767 GCA_049577645.1 Candidatus Deferrimicrobiaceae bacterium | reverse complement strand
GAGCCCGGCGAGCCGCCCGCCCCGGACCCGGGGGAACCGCCGGCTACAGGCGCATGAACGTGTCCTCCCCCGCAAGGGCCCGCCGCAAGGCCTCCCGGTCCGCCACGTTTTCCCCCACGCGGCAGCTCCTCCTGCCGAAGACGGCCTTCGTCCCGCCCACGATCGACACCCGCGCAAGCTCGATGCGCCTCGTGCGGAGCCCGAACCTCCCCTTCCCCCACTGGCGTATCTTCAACAGGAGCAGGCCCAGTGCGACCTTCTTGGCGCGCCCCTCGCACACGACCCCCACGATACGCACCGGTTTCCGGCTGTCCGGGGAGATGTGGCGGCGCACCTCGGCCAGGGCCTTCGCAGTGGAGTTCGCCACGACCACGGCATACCCGTGTTCCCCGGCCAACCTGTCGACCGACGCCAGCTCTTCCCTCGAGAGGCAAAACGGGAGCAGCAGGATTTTGATCATGCGCGCAGCCACCTTCCGGAAAATCGATTCCGTTCATGATACCCCGATTGCCGAATCCCCCGGGGGGGAAACCGGGAGGGCCCCTTGATCCGCCGCCTCTCCGACCGAATCTGGCTGATCGAAGGCGAAAAGGAAGGCCGGTACCCGCACTCCCACTCGCTGTACATTCGCGACGGGGGCGGAATTCTCGTCGACTGCGGATCGGACATCGGCAAGATTCTTCGTCTGAAGGAGGAAGAGGGGCTCGCGGCGGTCCTCATGACCCACTATCACGAGGACCACTTCCTCTTCCTTCACCGGTTCCCGGACGTGGAGGTGTGGGCGTCGGAAGGCGACGCCCCCGCCCTCGAGTCGTTCGACGTCCTTCTGGACTGGTACGGCGTCTCGGGGACCGACCAGGAGCCGTTCTTCCGGGATCTGTTCGCCGGCAAGTTCCCCTACCGCCCGCGGACCGTGGCCCGCCGCCTCGCCGACCGCGAACGGGTTCGCTTCGGCAGGACGGAAGCGGTCCCGATCGTGGCCCCCGGCCACACGCCGGGTCACCTGTGCCTCCACTTCCCCGCCGAGGAGATTCTTTTCCTCGCGGACTACGACCTGACCGCCTTCGGGCCCTGGTACGGCGACAAGCCGGGAGGGATCGAGGAGTTTCGCCGGTCGGCGAGGATGCTCGCAGGGGTAGGCGCGAAGAGGTACGTCGTTTCCCACGAGGCTCCCGTCCACGAGGGGAGCATCGCCGCGAAGATGGAAGCGTACCTCGCGGTCATCGATCGGCGGGAGGAGTCGTTACGGGAATTTCTCCGCCGGCCGCGGACCCGCGAGGAAATCGTGGCGGAACGGATCGTCTACGGCGAGGGCCGTCCGGGCCCCTGGTTCGACTACGGCGAGTGGGCGCTCATGGGAAAGCACCTGGAGGGGATGGTCGCCCGCGGGGAGGCGGTCGTCGAGGGGGGGCGCTACGCCCTCATTTCCCCTTGAGCAGGGTGTTCAGCTCCCGGCAGACCTGTTTGGGGTCGAGACCCTTGTGCCAGGAGGTGTAGTGGATCGTCTCTTTCTCGTTCGACCTGCACCGGAGGCACTCGGCCCCGAAGAACTCCTTGACCTTTCCACGCACGGACGGGTACCGGCGGAGGATATCCCCCAGAAACATCTCCGGCCGGATCGGCCCTTCCCTGGTCATCTCCGTTTCCTCCCCCTGCCCGGTGGTCGGTCCATTATAGCAGGAACGTTTCTCTTCTCCGGTGTTCTCAGAATGTAGTACGTCGCGGAGCCGAACGCCACGGCCTCTTCCTCGCCGTTGCGGATCTCGGTCGATCCGACGGCGATCGTCGCCCCCCGGCGCAGTATGGTCCCATAGGCGGTGACCGTCCCCTCGGATACCGGTTTGAGAAAGTTCACCTTGTACTCCACGGTGGTCATCCGGGAGGAGAGAGGCATGACGCTTCGGAGCGCGGTCGCCACCGACATGTCCACGAGTGCCCCCATCACTCCTCCGTGCAGGGTCCCCGCGGTGTTCCTTAAGATCGGGCGGATCGTGCACCGCATCACGCTTTTCCCGTCGGCCGACGAGACGAGCTTCATCCCCATCAGCTTCACGAAGGGGAAGGTGTTTACCCGGTCCTTGTAGAACTGCTCGTCGAACTTTTTCATCCGCCCTCCTTCACGCGTGGGCTCGGGGACCCTGGCTCGCGGGGGGCCGATGAGCGGATCGGCAGCGAGCTATCCCGGGATTCGCTCCGCAGCCTCGGAGGGGGGCTCCGTTCGTGGCTCGGCGTGCGATGCACCCGCACGCCTGCGCTTAACCTCACTGCGCCCCTCCTCCTGCGGCTGCTGCGCCGGCAACCGGGGACCCCGGGCGATGCGGGGGGCCTTCGTTCACACGCGCTCTTGCAAAGGGGCACACACCGACGGAGCCCGCCGCAGGGGAGGAAGAGTTCTTAGGAACGTCCCGGTTCTTGGGTGGGCTCATGAGGTGACCCGCACGGCCCGGTTGTAGTGGGAGAACTTCATCATGTGGGTCCCCCGCCCCTGGGACAGGGAACGAAGAGACGTGACGTACCCGAACATCTCCTTCAGCGGGACCATGGAGGAGAGGTGGCTTATTCCCCCGCGCCGGTCGACCGAGACGACCCTACCCCGGCGGGCGTTGACGTCCCCGATCACTCCCCCCAGGAACTCCTCGGGCACCACGATCTCCACCGCCATCACCGGCTCCAGAAGGTACGGGTTCCCGTTCTGGTAGGCCGAGAGGAACGCCCTCACCGCGGCCACTTTCGCCGCAAGCGGCGTGGCCGTCCCGGTGAGAAACTCCACATGCGCCACCTCCGCCTCCACGTCGTCCACGGGGTACCCGAGGACACCGGTGAACGCCCCTTCCCGGATGCCGGCTTCCACCCCGTCGACGATCTCCCGGGGAAGGTCGAGCATACGGAGACGGTCGGAGACCTTCACTCCGGAGCCCCGCCGGCCGGGGCGGACCTCCATGGCGATCTTCACGGTCACGAGGCGCTCCGCGATCTCGCGCTCGAACACGGTCTCCGCCGTGCCCGGCTCGCTGATCGTCTCCCGGAAGACGACCTGCGGCATCCCGGTCCTAACGGAGAGCCCGAAATCCCGTCCCAGGCGGTCCACCAGGATCTCGAGGTGCAGTTCCCCCATTCCGGACAGGATGATCTGGCCGGTATCCGCGTCCTCCTTCATCGAAAGCGTCGGGTCCTCCTCCACCATCTTCGCAAGCATGTCACGGAGACGGTCCATGTCGCGGAGAGTCTTCGGCTCCACCACGACCGACACCACCGGCTTCCGGATTTCGATCGATTCGAGGAGGATGGGGGCCGCCGGGTCGCAGAGGGTGTCCCCCGTCCGGGCATTCCTGATCCCCCGGATCGCCACGATGTCCCCCGCCACGGCCTCCCGTATCCTTCCCTTCTTCCCCGCGTGGATCCGGAAGAGACGGGCCACTTTCTCCGTCTCCCCGGTGGAGGCGTTCCCCAGGACATCCCCCTCGGAGAGCTTACCCGAATACACGCGCAGGTAGACCGTTCTCCTGCCCTCCTCGATCATCACCTTGAACACAAGGGCTGCGAACGGTGCGCCGATCACGGGCGCGCGGGTGACCGGCACTCCCGTCCTCGGATCGTCCCCCGTGGCGGGGGGAACCTCGGCGGGGGAGGGAAGAAAGTGCACGATCCCGTCCATCACCGGCTGGACCCCCTTGTTGCGAAGCGCCGACCCGGCGAATACCGGGAAGAACCGGGCGGCCACCGTCCCCCTGCGGATTCCCCGCCGGATCGCCTCGGGGGGGATCTCCTCGCCGGAGAGATAGTTCTCCGCGACGCCGTCGTCGGCGTCGGCGGCCGCTTCGAGAAGCGCCTCGCGGTGCGCCGCGACCTGCGCGGCCTCCTCCGGCGAGAGCGCAGACCGTGAAACGCCCGCTCCCTGGTCCGTCGCCGAGAACGTAAGCTTCTCCATCGCCACGAGGTCCGCCACGGCGTGGAAATCCCCGTCCGCGTGAAGCGGCGCGGTGACGGGGACGCCCCGCGCGGAAAGCTTTTTCCCCATCTCCGCGATGACCCGGTCGTAATCGGCTCCCGGACGGTCGAGCTTGTTGATGAACGCCAGGCGGGGGATACGGTGCCTGTCCGCCTGCCGCCATACGACCTCGGACTGCGGTTCCACCCCGCCGACTCCGCAGAAGACGACGACCGCCCCGTCGAGCACCCGGAGCGACCTCTCCACCTCGATGGTGAAATCGACGTGCCCGGGCGTGTCGATCAGGTGAACCTCCGCGCCCAGCCAAGGGAACTGGGTGACCGCCGCGGTGATCGTGATCCCGCGCTCGCGCTCCTGGGGGAGATAGTCCATCTGGGAGTCGCCGTCGTGGACCTCCCCCATCCGGTGGCTCACCCCCGCGTAGAAGAGGATCCTCTCCGTGAGGGTCGTCTTTCCCGCGTCGATGTGCGCGATGATCCCGATGTTCCGGATCTTGTCCGCGTGGGCCATCCTAGTGCACCGTCTCGTAAATACCTTGGCATTCGAGCGCCGCTGCAGGGGGCCTGTCCCCGGAAGGGTTTCGTCGCGAGACAAGGGGAACCCGAGGCGAGGCGGGCAAGCGCAGGAGCAAGCGCGGAGGCGTACGGTCAGTACGCCGCACAAGCGAGCGACGAGCACGCCCGACGCAGCCCGGGGATCGCTTGTCGCAGCAGAAAAGGCAGCCCTTATGGCGACCGGCGCCTGCGGCTCGGTCTGCACCGCCAGTCCTTTGTCGGACTCCCTGCGCCCGGCTCGGCGTACCGCAAGTACGCCTACGC
>JBAUKK010000255.1:0-3010 GCA_049577645.1 Candidatus Deferrimicrobiaceae bacterium | reverse complement strand
GAACATGATCCACGGGATCCACGCGGCCACGGATCGTGCCTACGAGTTCGTCCGCAACCGGACCAACGGGAGGTACTACAGCCCGTTCGGAGGGGGGGGGGAATGGGAAAGAATTCACTTCCCGGGCGACCTGCGGTATTGCGAGAAGTGCCACCTCGAAGGCACCTACAGACCCGAGAACGTGCCCGCCGGTACCCTGTGGAATATCGAGAGAACGACAACGGGGAACCCGGCCGAGACGCGGGCCGACATCATCGCGGCCCGCAGCAGCGTGCCGAACCTGACCGACCTGGTGGACAGCCCGATCGCTGGGGCGTGCTACTACTGCCACGACAGTGGGGTTGAAAAATCCCACATCCTGCTGCAAGGCGGTCAACTCAGCATAACGCGGGAGGACGCGTTAGGATTGCCGTAATAAAGAACCTAAAAGAATCCAACCCTTAAACCACGTACCGGAAACCCCGGCCCCTTGTGGGGCCGGGGTTTTTTTATCCGCGTTTTCTCGTGGATCAGTCGATCAGGTCGTCGATGCGAGCGGGATCCGGGTCAGGAGACTTTCTGTCTTCCCCTTCGTCCCATCGTCAGGAGGATGCCCACCGTCAGAAGGAGAACCGCCGGGACCAGCCAGTATCCGTAAAGCTGGTAGAACGTGGGAAGCGGGTCTTTCCGGTAGAGGACATCGTAGGTGTGGGACCATTCACGATGAATGGGGGAACGATCGAGTATCGTGCCGTCCGCCAGCATCACGGTGGAGATCCCGGTGTTCGTTGCCCGGATGACGGGGCGGCGGAACTCGATCCCCCGGGCCAGCGTCGCGTAGAGGTGCTGATATGGCTCGGCCGTCGTTCCGAACCACGAGTCGTTCGTGACGTTTACGAAAACCTGCGCCCCCTGGTCGGCCAGGGAGCGGGAGAATCCGGGGAAGAGCCCCTCGTAGCAGATCTGCGGGCCCAACACCAGGCCGCGAAACCGCCTGATCTGCGGCCCGTTGCCGCGGGCGAAGTCGGCCGTTCGTGGGAACCACCTTCCAAGAGCGGGAAAGATACGCGCCCCGGGGACGTATTCCCCGAACGCGAGAAGCATCGTTTTATGATACGGAAGACCTGCCATCTGCCCGTTTCCCTCGAAGAGAAAGAACGCGTTCGTCTTCTTCCCCGCCGTTTCATCGAACCCCCTTGCCCCGGTGGCGAGGGGGATGGTGCTGCGACGGAGGAACTCCCGCAGCATCAGGGCGTTCCCGGAATCCATCCGCCCACGGAGGAACGTGTCGGGATAGGCCGACTCCGGCCACAGAGCGAAATCCGGGCGGCCTCCCTCCGATGACTCCCATCCCCGTTCGGTCAGTGCGATATATTTCTTAAGGATCTCCTCCCGGAAAGGCTGTCCCCGTTCCGCCCGCTCCTTCGCGAGGTTCCCGATGTCCGCCTGGACGACCAGGACGCGCGCAGTCGCATCGGGAGGAGGCAGGTTCCTGCCGCGCAGCCATCCCAGCGCGTTCACGGCGAGGAGGAAGGCCAAAGCGCCCCCGAGAACGCGCGCTCCCGCCAGCGTTTTCCGGTTCTCCCAGGCGACGAGGAACGCAAGGTTGAGGAATATGGTGGTAGCGGCCATTCCCGAAAATCCCGCATATTCCGCCAGCTGGTACGCGGGAAATTTTCCCCAAAGCCAAGCGTACCCGAGATTCCACGGGAAGATCATGGGGGAGTAATGCCAGCACAGGGCGGTGACCGACGGAAGCAGCCCGAGCTTCGCCCAGCGGGGAAGGTCCCTCCCGGTGCAGACAAGAGCCCAGACAAGCCCGGCAAGAGGGATGAACAGGTGAGCCGCGGAGCAGAACAGAAGCAGGACGATTACGGCTACGGGCCAGGGGAGGTGGCCGAATGCATGGGCGGTGTGCGCAACCCAGTGCCCCTCGATCAGCGTGAAGACGAACTGGGCGAGCCATCCCCCGAACAGGACCCGTTTCCAGGAGCCTGCGCGCAGCCAGAAAAGCCAGAGGGGGACCAGGCAGAAGAAGAGCGCCCAGGGGGGGAAGGGGATGTAGCTGGTCCCCAGGAATACCCCGGAAAGAACGGGGAGCAGGTACGAGGAGAAACGCCCTCCCGGCTTGTCGGTCGATGCCATCCTGCCCCGCTGTTTACGCGTGTTGACCTGAACGCCTTCCGGCGGCCGGACCGTCACCGGCCCGAAAATTCCGGCTTCCGCTTCCCGGCAAACGCCTTCTTCCCCTCGACGAGGTCCTCGCTCTCCATGCACCGGCGTATCAACCCTTCGGCCTCTTCCGCCTCGGCGGGGTTAAGCCCGCGGAACGCCATGCACAGGGAGAGGATCCGCTTCGTCCCCCGGATGGAAAGCGGCGCGTTCCCGGCGATCTCTCTGGCCATCTCGGAGGTCACCTGGACGAGTTCCTCCGGGGGGCATACCCGGTTGACCAGCTTGAGACCTTCCGCCCGCCGTGCGCTCACCTTCCGCGCGGTGTAGAACAGTTCCTTCGTCGCGGGCAGCCCGATCGTGTTGACGAACCGCATGAGCCCCGCGGGACGGTAGATGACCCCCAGGCGCGCCGGCGTCATCCCGAAGACCGCCTGGTCCGAGGCGATGCGGATGTCGCAGGCGATCGCCATCTCCAGCCCGCCGCCGAACGCGAAGCCGTTGAGCATGGCGATCACCGGGGCGGGGAACGACTCGACCGCCAGGATCATGTCGTCGAAGGGGTTCGAGGGAAGAAGGACCTGCGCCTCGCCGGATCCTCCCGCCGGGATCGCGCCGATGTCGTACCCCGCGCAGAACGCCTCCTCCCCTTCGCCGCGCAGCACCACGCACCGCGTCTCCTCCCCCGCGAGGGCACCGAAGGCCTTCCGCAGGTCTTTGAGGATTAAAAGATTGAGCGCGTTCTTCTTGGCGGGGTGGGAAACGGTGACGGTGGCCACCGCCCCCTCCCTTTCGACAATGACCCTGCCCCCCATCTCATGCCCCTCCCTTTTGCCCGGCCTCGCGGGCCATCGTACTC
>JBAUKK010000254.1:0-8332 GCA_049577645.1 Candidatus Deferrimicrobiaceae bacterium | reverse complement strand
GAAAAAGAGCGCCATGCCGGCGAGGGCGAAAAGGATCGTCGCCCAGTCCAGGCGCGACGCCCGCTCCCCCAGGAACCATGCCCCGAAGAGGGCGGCGTGGATCGGGGCGGTGTACTGCAGCAGGATGACGTTGGCGGCGGTGGTCATCTTGTTGGCCACGACGAACGAAAGGACCGTGCACGCATACGCGACGGCTCCGCCCACCTGGTCGAAAGACCACGTGAAGGACATCTTGCGGAAAACGGCGCGGATCAGGACGGCCGCGATGGCGCTGCGCATGCCGGCGATGGCCATCGGGTGCCAATGCACCAGCTTGATGAGGGTTCCTCCCAGGCTCCACAGGAACGCCGCGAGGAGGAGCAGGACCAGGGCGCGGGTGCGTTCCCGGTTCGGCTTGCCGGTCGTCAGGGACACAACTTCGTGCATGGCTTCCGCTCCGTGACCGGCGTCATTCCGGGAACCCGCACACAAGTCGGGACGGCATTCTCATCCGTCAGATCCACCTCGACGGGGATATCGAGGGAGGTTCGAATGTTTATGGATGGGGTGTGCCCTTCCTTTTACGGTTCTTCCTTCCAGGGCATGAAGATCTTCTGGAACTTCTTCTCATAAAATGCTTTCAGTTCGGGAAAGCGGTCCGTGTTCGGTGTGAACAGGTTCCCCCCCAGCGCGAATATCCCGAAGACGATGAGAAGGGAGAATGTGACAAACCCCGTCCAGAACGGTTTCGATTTCCCTTCCATCGCCCAGCGAGGCAGCCTGGCGCCGACCACGCCGAGAGAGAGGAGCGTTCCGTGAATCAGGTGGAAAGCGGCGCTCACCCCGTAGGCCAGGAGGTAGGGGTAGAAAACCCAGGGCCAGAACTTGATGCTGAAATAGACGAAGGAGAAATCGGCCGGTAATCCCTCCAGCAGGCCGGGCACCCGGGTGCCGGATATATGGCCCGGGATGATCAGGAGGATGATGTACCCGCACCACCGGTGCAATCGCATCCGCAGGGGCGGGACGAAGCGCTGGGCCTTCGGGTCGAAGAATTTCTTCGTCCTGCGCCAGATGCGTAAAAGGCCTGCCCAGGCGTGTACGGTTGCCGATGCGAGGACCACGATGATCTCGACGGGGGGGAACTGGTAATACCACCGTACCGTGTTCTGAAAGGAGTCGTAGGTCGTCTGTCCCGCGCTCGCGAGAATGGTGTTCGAAAGGTGAAGAACGAGAAACGTGGCGAACAGCAGGCCCGAACCCGCCTGGATGCGGAGCAGCGTTAGATCCGGAATGGCTGTTCTTGTCCGGGGACTGGGCACCTTCCCTTTATAGTCTCCACCGGAGGAAAAGAAAAGTAAGGATCCGCTCCCCGAACCGGGGATCCTGCCGATCCGTTACGGATACAGCGGCGTTGCCGCCCACCCATCGGGCGTACGGCCGTACCGGAGGCGGTCGTGGAGGCGGTTTTCGCGGCCCGTCCAGAATTCGAAGACGCAAGGGATGACGCGGTAGCCCCCCCAGTGGGACGGGCGGGGGACGGGGCCTCCCTCATGGCGCATCTCGATATCCCGCACGCGTGCGGTAAGCGTTTCCGGGGAGGGGAGGGGGCGGCTCTGCTCCGAAGCCCACGCGCCGAGCTGGGCGCCCCTCGGTCGTTTCGCGAAGTAGGCGTCCGATTCTTCCGGGGATGTTTTTTCCGCGACTCCCTCGATCCGAACCTGGCGGTTCAGGGGTTCCCACCAGAAGAGAAGGGCCACTCGGGGGCAAGCCGCGATTTCCCCTCCTTTGGCGCTTTCGTAGTTCGTATGGAATACGAACCCCCGCCGGTCGAAGGAACTGAGGAGCACCATCCGTGCCGCGGGGAATCCGCCGGCACGTACAGTCGAAAGGCACATTGCGTTTGGAAACTCGCGGGAGGAGAGACGCGCCTCTTCATACCAGTCACGGAACCGGTCGAACGGATCTCGATTTTCTTCCTTGTGCTCCATGTTCTTCTCGCTACTTCTTCCCGGATTCAGGGAACGGCTGGCCCGTTGTTCCCCCACCACGGCGAATCGGCGCGTTTTTCTGCCGCCGGGCGAAGGCCGCTTCCGCTTTTTCCCTGCCGAAGTCGATGAGTTCGCGTGCGCGGTACATTTCGTACGCGCTGCAGACGTCTCGCGGAATTTCGATCACCACGTCGGGTGCGTAGGTCGCCAACTGGAACCTGCCGATCATGTCCTGCATGATGTCCATCGACCGGAACATGATGTCCATCAACCCCATGTCTTCCTTCCGGATATTCCTGTGTTGGGTGAGATCGGCGATGAACGCAGCGATCCGTTGGCGAAAGCTCCCCCCCTCGTCGTCGTCCCGAACCGCCTCCCAATCGGGGGCCTGCAGGTCCCCCGCGGGTTGTGCGCTTGCATTCACGGCGACCGTCAGGTCCGTATGAACGTGGAGGGTCGGCGCGATCGGGACGGGATTGACAAGGCCGCCGTCGACGAGTTGTCGACCTTGCATGGTATGGGGGGTAAAGATCATGGGAATCGCTATCGAGGCCCGGATCGCGTTGAAAAGGGGCCCCCGGGAAAGCCAGACCTCCCTGCCGTTCTGGATATCCGTGGCCACCGCCGTAAAGGGAACGGGAAGGTCTTCGATGTGGCGATCCCCGATCAGCTCCTTGAGCGCGCCGATCACCCGTTCGCCCTTGAAAAGCCCCGTGCTTCCGAAGGAAAGATCCAGAAGACGGATCACGTCCAGACGCTCCAGGCTGGTGACCCACCGGGTATAGTCGGAAAGCTTGTCCGCCGCAAAGACACCACCGATCAGGGCACCCATGGAAGAACCGGCAAGGGAGCGTATTTTGTAGCCGTTTTCGACGAGGTAGTCGATGACCCCGATGTGGGCAAGCCCCCTGGCGCCACCGCTGCCCAGCACGAGCGAGACGGTGAGGTTGTGGTGCGCCATCTTGATTGTCTCCCGGCAACGGCGACGGGTGAAATTTTCCCCCGGAACCGGATGTCGTCGCCGGTCGCCCGGGTTTGCCCTCGCGGTGCTTTCGTTGGGCAAATGATATCGCATTCCGGGCTTGTTCTGTGCGGGAATGGGTTCTGTCATAATGGTTTTCCCGCGGGTTCATCTGTGGTTTTGTGCTTTTCGTTTATTGGGATTATGATTGACGGGGATTGTCGCGAAACGGACGAAGACGGCATGAGGTCCCGACAGGGGACGCCTTCCGGTGGAGAGAACAATCAACGCGTACGGGGAGGAGAGGAGATCATGAAAAAGCTGGCGGTTTTGTTGTCTATCATTGCTCTGGTCCCGGCCGCAATCGCATCGGATCTGTCCAAGGCAAGGGAGGAAGGAAAAGCCAACTTTTACGCCAATATCACGGCGGTGGAACCGATCATGGAGGCGTTTACCGCCGCCAAAGGCGTAAAGGGCGTCTACACGCGAATCTCCACCTCCAAGTACCTCGCCACCGTGCTCACGGAGTTTGCTGCTGGCAAGCTGGAAGCCGATGTGCTCCAGGGGCCATTACCGATCATTATGACGCTGAAGGAGAAGGGGGTGCTTGCTGCGTACCGGTCCCCCTCTGCCGCCGGGTACCCCGAATGGGCGCGGGGAGACGACACCATCATGCAGTTCGGCATCGAGTATGTCGCCCCGATATACAATAAGAATCTGGTCAAGCCCGGGGACGTTCCCAAGAGTTACCAGGATCTGACCGACCCGAAATGGCGCGACAAGATCGTCATGCCGGACCCGTCGTCGCACGCCACCACCATCAGCTGGCTTGTGGGTTTGAAGGAAGCGAAGATTTTCGCAACCGACGAGGAATGGATGAACTTCGTCAAGGGGCTAGCGGCCAACAAGCCGATGTTCGTCAAGTCCTTCGGTCCCACTCCGGCTCCCGTGGAAAGCGGCGAGAAGCTTCTGGCCATTTCCATGCCCAAGTACATCATCACCCATGCGCCGGCCCCGCTGGACTGGGCCAGGGTCGGCACCCTGCTCGGCACGCCACGCGGCGTGGCGATTGCTGCGAAAGCGCCTCACCCCGAGGCCGCCCGGGTATTCATGGACTACTGGTTGTCGAAGGACGCCATGAAGCTCCTTGCGGACAAGGTGGGCGAGTACGTGCTGGCCCCCGGCGTATTCCCGCCCATCGACGGTATCAGCGAAGCCAAGGTCCTTCCTATTCGCGAGCTGTCGGATGAGGAGATCCGCTCCTGGGGGGAGAAGTTCAAAACGATCTTTTTCGCCAAGTAAGCGAAAACCCCCGCGTCACACACGAACAGGAACATCCACACTCCCGGGGCCGGAATGGAAAGGCCCCGGGAGTTTTTTTAGTCGAGGGACTTATGGAAATACGGATTATCGACCTGACCAAGGACTTCTATTCGGAGGGCAAGCGGATCCGGGCCCTGGACCACGTCGACCTCACCATACCCGCCAACCGGATATTCACCCTCCTTGGGCCAAGCGGTTGCGGCAAGACCACGCTTTTGCGGTGCATCGTGGGATTGGAGTCGCCCGATTCGGGCGAGATCGCCATCGGGGACGAGATCGTGTTGTCCAAGAAAAGGTCGATCTTCGTGCCGCCGGAAAAGCGGGGGCTGGGCATGGTGTTTCAGACCTACGCGATCTGGCCGCACATGAATGTTTTCGACAACGTGGCCTATCCCCTGAAAAGCCGAAACACGCCAATGGAGGAAATACGGACCCGGGTGGCCAAGGCGCTTGCCTTCGTGCAGCTTACCGGATTCGAAAACCGCCCGTCGACAAAGCTCAGCGGCGGGCAGCAGCAACGAGTGGCCCTGGCACGGGCGTTGGTCGCCGAGCCCAAGGTCATTCTCTTTGACGAACCCTTGAGCAACCTCGATGCCAAGCTCAGGGAAGAGACCCGAAAGGAACTGCGCCGCTTTCTCACCGAGCTGAAAATCACCGCGGTGTACGTGACCCACGACCGGGTCGAGGCGCTGGCCCTCTCGGACCGGATAGCGGTCATGCGTGCCGGCAGGATCGTTGAGGTAGGCGACCCAAAGAAGATCTATTTCCGCTCCGACAGCCGGTTTGTGGCCGATTTCATCGGTCGAGCCAACCTGATCAGGGGAAGGGTTGTGAGGCTCGAGGGTTCGCACGCCGTCATCGAAACGGAAATCGGCGCGATCCTCGGCCTGAACAGCCAAAAGATCGGGCCCGGCCAGGAAGCGATGTTGTGCGTGCGCCCCGAATTCATCAAGCTGGCGGCAACCGACGCGGCGGGTGGGAGAAACATCTTTCGGGGAAAGGTGGAAACGCTTCTCTTTACCGGGGAGGCCTATGAGGGCGAGATCCGGATAGGCGACACGCTGGTCACCACCACGATTTCCCCCACCGTCAATGTCGTGGAAGGAGGCGAACTGTATCTCTCCTTCGACCCCGACCACTGTTTCCTGCTGCCGGTCTAGTGTACCGTCTCGTAAATAGCTTGAAGCACCGAGAGCGTCGATGCGCCGCGCCAGCAAGGCGCGCGACTGAGGCATACCGTTGAGTATGGTGAAGAAGCGCAACGAAGCGGGAGCGGATGCAGCGGCGCTCGAATGCCAAGGTATTTGCGAGACGGTGCACTAGGCGCTGCCATGTGGAAAAGACCGCCGCTTACACCAATCCTGATTGTCATAGTCGGCCTTCTGACGATCAGCCCCGTCCTGATGCTCGTGGTCGGGAGCTTTTCGGAAGGGTTTGGCGGTTTCGGGAACTTCACGGTCGACAAGTACGTCGAGGCCTATACGGACCCGGAGCTTACCGCCGTCCTCCTGAATACGTTGATTTTCACATTGGGGTCGGCCTCCGTTGCCACGATGCTTGCGCTGTTCTTGTCCTATGTGAACACCAGGACCAACATTCCCTTCAAGTTCTTCTTCGGGATCATCTCCATTGTTCCGATGATGATCCCGCATATTCTTTTCGCGGTCAGCTGGGTTCTCCTCCTGAACCCCAGCAATGGGATCCTGAACCGGTTGCTGATGGATCTCTTTGGCCTGAAAACCGCGCTTTTCAACATCTATTCGCTGCCGGGAATGATCCTTGTCGAGGGGCTTCTGGACCTGCCCATCGCCTATTTGATCATTGCACCCGCCATGAGTGCCTTTGACGTTTCGCTGGAGGAATCTTCCAAAGTGTGTGGGGCAAACGCTCTGCGCACGCTCACCCGGGTCACGCTGCCGGTGCTGCGGCCCGCCATATTGGCCTCGGTGATCCTTGTCATCGTCAGGTGCCTCGCGTCTTTTGCCGTGCCCTCGGTCCTCGGCATGCCGGGAAGGATCTACGTGCTGGCCACCCATATCTACCGGATCATCTCCACGGGGTTCGCGGCCGACTACGGCAAGGCTGCCGCCGTGGGCATGAGCGCTCTTGCCGCATCCATCGTTCTGATCTACCTGTACCGCTATCTGACCTCGGAGAGCGGGAAATACGTCACCATATCGAGCCGGGGGTTCAAGCCCGCCCTGATCGATCTGAAGCGCTCCCGGTATCCGTTGCTGGGCGTTGTCGGGCTGCTGTCGTTCGTGCTCATCGTGCTGCCGGTCATGGTGCTCTTCTACACGTCGATGCTTCCCTACGTCATGGTGCCGACGGCGAAAGCATTTTCGCAGATGAGCTGGAAGAACTGGGCAGAGGTGCTCCGTGACCCGATATCGTTGCTGGCGCTGAGAAACAGCATCACGCTCGGCCTGGTGGGGGCAACCCTGGGGGTGATCCTCTCGATCCTTGTCTCCTACGTCATCGTCAAGGTGCGCACTACGGCGTCCGGCATCCTGGAGTCGCTGAGTTTTCTGTCGTTCTCCTTTCCCGGCATCGTCATCGGGGTGGGGTTCATGTGGTTTTTCGTCCGAACGCCTCTTTACGCCACGATATGGGCGCTTCTGATAGGGTACATAGCCACCTATCTGCCTTACGGGATCAGGCCCCTTTCCAGCGCGTTCGTCCAGATTCACAGCCACCTGGAGGAATCCTCCCGGGTCTGCGGGGCAAGCGCCTTCGCCACATTGCGGCGCATCGTGATTCCTCTCCTGATACCCGGGATCCTATCGGGCTGGATCCTCATGGCGACCATGTTCGTGCGGGAACTGACCCTTTCGGTGGTTCTTTCCCGGCCGGGGTCGGAGGTGCTGGCCGTACAGATACTGCGATTTGCCGAAGACGGCCTGTGGGGCAGGTTATCCGCTCTGGGCATCATCATGATTTTCATCTCTTCGCTTCTCGTTATCGCGGCTTCGATCCTCGGCAGGAAACTGACGAACAGGGACGCTTTGGAAACGTAAAGAGCAAGCCCTCACGGCAATGCCCGGATGGCCGGGATGATCAGCGGCGGAATCGGGCGAGGACCGATGAAAAGTCGAATGTTTTCTGCCGGCGAGGAGACCGCGATTTCCCATAAATTCGCGGCTTGATGGGGACGTTGGTGACCTCGGAAATGTCCATCGAGGGAGGTTTTCGTTCGACCCGGAGGAAAAACAGATCCGAACGCTTCGCGATCATCTGCACGGTGTCGGACAGGAAATTCGTCGTATCGTATCCTTCCACCGTCGTGACCCCCGTCCCCCACCGGGGAAAGATCGAGAACGAATAATACCCCCTGGGCGTCTCCACCACCTCGATTCTCTCGATCTGCCCGAACCGGAGAAACGAACCTTGGAGATTCTTCGGGAGCATCGTTCCGGAAAACATGATTTTCCTCTCCGCCATGTCGAACGTGCACTCCACTTCCTGGAAGTCGATGACCATCGGTTTCTCCGTGATTCTTGCGATCTCGTCGACCAGCTTCTGGACCTCGCGGATCTTTTCCCGGATGATCATGCTGCTTCCTCCCTGGTCGTAAAGATCCCCGTATATTGGTACCGTCGAGGAATCCCGAAGCTCGAGGAAGACTTCCGACACCGCGGACACGGACCGGTAATAGGTGTATCCCCCGCCGTCCAGTCCGATGCGGATGATCGGAGCGTTGATCTGGTGATGGATCTTCAGAATCTGGCGGTAGGGAATCGTCCGTTCCGCTTTCGAGAAAAGACGGGGCCGTACCGTGACCTCTCCCCAGGTTCTGTCGAAGAACACCGCTTTCACCGGGGGAATGATCCGTCCGAAGAAGAAATCGAAAGGGGATGAGCTGATCGTAAAGGTTGATCTTGTCTTCGTGATCCGCACGCCCGTTCCTCCGCCCTCCGAGCGGGATTGTCCCCCGCTTTCTTTAGCCCCTTTCGATATACGATGCCCCGGATCCGGTTTCTTTTTGCCCCTCCTCCATCATGGGGGAAGGTGCCCGGTTTCCGCAACCGGCAAGGGGAAAAGTCGGAAAGTTTGGCCCCCGAAAGGGGGTATTTATTGC
>JBAUKK010000253.1:0-2438 GCA_049577645.1 Candidatus Deferrimicrobiaceae bacterium | reverse complement strand
GGAACGTCCCGGTTCTTAGGCCACTACCTCCGCTTTCGCCGAAGAACGAACTCGCCCCCCCCTGCAGAGAGGAGGGCGAGCAGGCCGCCCATGATCGCCACGTTCTTGGCGAACTGGATGACCTGTGCGGGGTCGGCGAAATCCCGGTGGAAAACGGCGGTAGTCGGGACGAGGAAAAGAAGAAGGGCAAGCGCGCCCAGGCGCGGCAGGTACCCCAGCAGGACGGAGAGGCCCCCGCCCACCTCGAGGAGGATGGCCAGGACCAGAAACAGGCCCGTCATCTTCATCCCGTACTGCGCCATGTAGCCTTGTGTCGCGGAGAATGCGAAAACCTTCTTCACGCCGGAAAAGAGGAAAATGCCCGACAACAGGATGCGTGCAACCAGCATCCCGGCCGAGGAGAGACGATCCATGAGGCCACCTCCTGAAGGGGAAGGGTCGTAGCGGCTGGGAAAAGTATACCCCGATCAGATCACCGTGACGCGATGCATCTCGGGTCCCGGCATCGCCTGGGTGCGACCGATCGCCCACCCCCCTTCGCCCCCGCGTTTGAGGGCGCGCAGGAGCGCCTCGGCGCGCTCCTCGGGAACGAACAGAAGGAGCCCCCCCGAGGTCTGGGGGTCGGCAAGCAGGAGAACTTCCTCCTCCGGAAGCAGGGGCGGGATGCGCACCTTGATATTCTGGAAGGAGATGTTCTCCCGGGCTCCCCCGGGGATGGGCGGCTGGCCGAACCAGGCATGAAGGAGGGAGGCGCCCGGGAAGCCCTTCCGGGCGGAGAGAGCCGCCATGACCCGCCGCTTCATGAGGTCGCGCACCCCCGGGAAGACCGGTATGTCCTTGAGCCGGATCTCGGCACAGAGACCGCTTCCCTCGAGCACCTCGATCAGGTGCCCGAGAAGGCCGAATCCGGTCACGTCGGTGGCCGTGTGGATCCCGACCTCACGCCCCGCGCGGGCGGCCCCGGCGGAAAGCCTGGCCATCGACCGGATCGCGGCGTTCGTGGTCTCCTCCGGCGAGATCCCCCACTTGATCGCCGTCGTGACGATGCCCGTCCCGATCGGCTTGGTCAGCACGATGACGTCCCCGGGCCTGGCCCCCCGGTTGTGCCACATCCTCTCCGGGTGGACTCTCCCCGTGACCGAAAGCCCGAACTTGGGCTCCTTGTCCCGGACCGTGTGCCCCCCGATGATGCAGATGCCCGCCTCCCTCGCCTTGTCGACGGCCCCGGCCATCACGTCGGCCAGCAGGGGAAGAACCTTCCCGTCGTCCGGGAACGCGGCAACGGCCAGGGCGAAGAGCGGCTCCCCCCCCATGGCGTACACGTCGCTCAAGGAATTGGCGGCCGCGATGGCACCGTACTGGTACGGGTCGTCGACCACCGGAGTGAAGAAGTCCACGGTGGCCACCAGCGCTTCCTCGGAGGAGAGGCGGAATACCCCTGCGTCATCCGCGTGGGAAGTCCCCACGAGCACACGCGGATCGTCCGGCGGCGGAATGGATCGCAATATCCGGGCAAGGACCCCCTGCCCCACCTTGGACGCTCAACCGGCGCAGGAGGAGAGGTGGGTGAGGAAGATCTTCTCGCGGTCGGTCAAAAGTGTGGTGTCGCCTCCTTACGCCGCCTTCGGGACCGGTCCGCCGTAGCTCGGACCCGGATCTTGGCCTGCCGAGCGAAGCCGGATCGGGACCTGGATCTCCGTGAGCATGTCGTCCTGGGTACCTCCTGAATGCGGTTCAGGGGCAACGAAAAAGACCTCTCTGAGTTCCCCGGCTACTTCATACCGGTTATCCCGCAGCCAGTCCAGCACTTTTTCGTAAGTGCACGGGATCCAGTGATAGGGGCCGCGGTGGACGAAGGAGGCCACTTCCTGCTCGGGGAGATCCTTCACGTCGGCCCCGGGGACCTCTCCGCCCGGATCGGCAGTCAGGGGAAACATGATTTCGTAGTCGGCGTGGAACGGCTCGGGAACCCGGATGCCGTCATGACGAACCCCGACGGCGGGCTGCCGGAACCGGAGCTTCCTCTCCATCGCCATGTCGTAGAGCCGGGAAAACGCGGTGTCGATACCCCACACGGACAGGTCTCCCCTCCAGGCTACGACCTTCATGGCGGGCACTGTCTTGATCCCGTGAAACGGGTTCATCGCTTCCCCTCCGGGAGGGAATTCAGAATTTCCTTCATTAGATGCCCGGGGGGGAGGAGGAGGATTCTCCCGGGCGATCTTTTCGGGATATATATTTAACCTGTTGGAATGGAGTGCCTTTTTATCTTCGTTCCTCCGCCTGTGCGCTCTCCGCATGCCGGAGCGGGCGACCCGGAATCCCAATAAAACGAGGTTTATAATATTCTTGACACTGGTTTCCGGGATGAGGTAGTAATATGGGAACCGATTTTATTGGGTAAAATTGTCCTTACGAGAAGGGGGGTGGTATAGGAT
>JBAUKK010000252.1:0-7021 GCA_049577645.1 Candidatus Deferrimicrobiaceae bacterium | reverse complement strand
CCCCGGTAGTCAGCCCGGATATGGGGTACTGGACCAGATCGAGCAAAGTTGGTACGGAGGAGGCGAAGGTTACCTGGTCGATAAATACCTCGATCGTGGCCGACCGGATCCGTGCACCCGTCGGGACCACGTCCTCGCCGGTGGATCCGTCCAGGGGAAAGTCCAAAAAAGCCCTGAATTCAGGCAGATTCGAATCCCCCTCGTCGATCCCGAAAAACAGGAAATCAGGACCGTTGGTGATCGTGTAGAGACTTAATACCGGGTCAAATGCGATGTCTCCGTCCGCCTGCTGGTCGCTGAGGATCTGGGCAACGAAAATGGTCCGGGAATCGCCACCGCCCCCGCACCCGGAAAGGGCCAGCACCAGGATCGACGCCACTCCGAGATATAGCAGTCTTCTCATGTGTCCCCCCTCCCCCCGCGGTTTTCGCTTGGACGCATCTCCAGCATAAGATATTCACGAGGAGGAATCCGCTTCACCCGGCCCGATGAAACAGGGATGCCGGCTCTATTACCGGTAACGCACGGAGAGGACGGGGGCCAGGCCGCGGTTGCGGTCCGGGAGCACCCCTTCCGCACGGTTTCCGGCGCCGTCGACGATTTGCGCCAGCCCCCCTGAGCACAACACCCTGACCTGGAAGAAAAGGAGGAACGGGTCGTTCGCGTCGGCCTGCAACTCGGGAACGACGTCTACCGTGACCCGTTGCGCATCCGGAGCAGGAGTCAGCGACACTCCGGAAAGAAGGCTCCCCACCGGGGTTCCTGGATCGGAGAATGCCGCAAAACCAAGCGTGCCGCCGTAATGCACGCGGTCGAGATCCAGGATCAGATCCGGAATGCCGGCCGGCAGGTCCACACGATCGACGGTAAAGGTCAGGATCGCCGACTCGATGATCGCGCCGGTCGGAATCCCGTCGAGGGGAAACGAGAGGAACCCCCGGTGCTCCGGAACAGGGGGCGCCGCCCGGGGGTCGAAACCGCAGAAGACGACGGAAGCGGCGGCCACCTGCCCGTCCTCGCGCACGTCGCCGTCCGTGGCGGGGTCGCTTACCACGTCCGCGGTCACCGGCGGCGGGTCGCTGTCGGTCGAAAGGGTAAGCGATACGGAGAGGTCGCACCCCGTACCCAGGGACAGGATCAGTAAAATGGCGGCCGCACACGGTCTCATCCTCCACCCTTTGCGTGGGAGGGCTGCTTGTATCATAATCAGTAGACCATGAAGGTTTCCGCGGTATAAGGAATGACATCCCAGGTTCTCTCGCTTGACAAAGATCCGGGGGGCCGCCCCCGGAGAAGGCCGTTTCTCCTGGCGGGCACCCTCCTCCTGTGTTTTCTCCTGGGAACGGGGGTCGGGCTCGTCCTCCTGGCGAAACTCGGAACTTTCCCTTCCTTCGATTCCGTGCAGGAGTACCAACCGAGCGTATCCTCCAAGATCTACGACCGCTACAACAAGATGATAGGGGAAATCTACATCGAGAAAAGGACCCTTGCCCCATATCACAAGATCCCCCGCCATGTCGTGAACGCCTTCGTCGCCGCCGAGGACGCCAACTTCTTCGAGCATCGGGGGGTCGATTTCACCGCGATCGCCCGCGCCGCCGTCAAGGATCTCCTGGGGGGAAGCTTCGCCCAGGGGGGGAGCACCATCACCCAGCAGACGGTGAAAAACCTCTTCCTCACCCGCGAAAAGAGCATCAGCCGAAAGCTCAAGGAACTGATCCTTGCCTACCGGATGGAACGAAAGATGAGCAAGGAGGAGATCCTGTACCTGTACCTGAACCAGATCTACCTCGGGGAGGGCGCGTACGGGGTGGAGGCTGCCTCGCGTTCATATTTCGGGAAGGGAGTCAACGAGCTCGGGCTGGCGGAGGGGGCGCTGCTCGCCGGCCTTCCCAAGGCGCCCACCCGCTACTCGCCGAGGACTCACCCCGACCTCGCGAAGGGAAGGCAGCGGTATGTCCTCCGGAGGATGGTGGAGGCGGGTTTCCTCTCCCAGGCCGAGGCCGACAACGCCTACGCCGCCAAGATCGTCCTCGCGCCCCCGTCTACCTTCCGGTCCAAGGCGGCCTATTTCCTGGAACAGGTCCGGATGGTCCTGGCGGAGAAATACGGGACGGAGTCCCTGTACCGGGACGGCCTTCGCATCTACACGACGATCGACACGCGCCTGCAGGAGGCGGCCCACGACGCGCTGATCGAAGGGATCAGGGCAACGGAGGAAAAAAACAAGTACGAAGGTCTCCAGGGAGCGGTCCTTTCCCTCGATCCGCACACCGGGGCGGTCCTTGCCATGGTAGGGGGGACCGATTTCGCGCAGTCGCAGTTCAACCGCGCGCTGCAGGCGAGAAGACAGCCCGGTTCGGCCTTCAAGCCGATCGTCTATGCCGCGGCTCTTTCCACAGGAAAAACGCTCGTGTCGATGACGGACGACTCCCCCATCGAGTTCGACAGGACCGAGAAGGAACTCTGGAAGCCGAAAAACTACGACGGAACGTTTTTGGGACCTATCCCGCTTATCGAGGCCCTGGCCCGGTCCCGCAACCTGGCCACCGTCCGGCTCCTGAACGAGGTGGGCGTCGATGCCGCCCTCAGGACGGCGAAAGTCCTCGGCATCGCCTCGCCGATCGCCAGGAATCTTTCGATCGCCCTGGGTTCCTCGGGGGTGACCCCGTTGGAGATGTGCGTCGCATACGCGACGTTCGCCAACGGAGGCCTTCGGCCCGCTCCGTTTTTCCTGCGCGAGGTGCGCGATGCCCAGGGGAATGTTCTCGAGAGGACGGCGCCGACGGCCGAACGGGCGATTCCGCCCGACACGGCCTACCTCATGGTCCGCATGATGCAGGAGGTCATCCGGAACGGTACGGGCAGGGCCGCGAGAGGACTCGAACACAATCTCGCGGGAAAGACCGGCACCACGAACGAGAACACGGACGCATGGTTCATCGGCTATTCGCCCGACCTCGTGGCGGGGGTCTGGATCGGGTTTGACACGCCGCGCCCCCTGGGCGACCGCCAGTCGGCCGCCGCCGTGGCGCTGCCCATCTGGATCCGTTTCATGGGGCATGTCCTGCCTCTCTTCCCCAACAGGAACTTCCCCATCCCGTCGGGGATCACGTTCGCCCGTGTCGACCTCGGGACCGGCAAGACGCTCCCCCCTTCCTTCTCCGGGGGGACGCTTCTTCCCTTCCGTGTCGGGACGGTGCCCGAAATGGCAATTCCCGGAACCGGGAACGGATCGCCCCCCTCCCTGAACGACGACCTCCTGTAGGGGAGGCGCACCCGGCGGGGATCGTGTTTCCTATTCCTTCACGGACACGACTACCATCCGGCTGGAATCGTCCGTGAAGGGATCTCCCGTAAGGGAACCGTAGAAATTCCTCACCCGCATCCCGGCAAACCGGAGCATCGCCTCGAGCTCCTCCATCGAGTAGACACGAACGTCGAAGGTGGAGGATATCCGGATTCCGTCCTGCCGGGTCAGCATATGCTCCGCGGTGGCGCGCATGGAGCGGCGATCGAAACGGATCGACATCCGGAGCATTCCCGAAGGAACGACGATCGTCTGGTCCCAGTTCTCGAGTCGCGATAATCCCTTCCCGGCGTTCCTCAGGTCGAGAAGAAGGGTACCCCCCTCCTTCAGGCTCACGCCCACGTTGTCCAGGACCACCTGGTTCTCTGCGTCCGGAAAGTACCCGAAGGAGGTGAACAGGGAGAGACAAAGATCGAACGCGTCGGGGCGGCGGAAGACCCGCATATCCTCGCGCACCCATTCCACCGAGACACCTTCCTTGCGTGCGCGCGTGCGGGCGAGGTCGAGCATCTTCCCGGAAAGGTCGACGCCGGTCACCCGGTAGCCCTGCCGGGCGATCGGGATGGCGTGCCTTCCCCGGCCGCACCCCAGATCCTCCACGGTCGACCCGGGCCGCAGGGACAGGAAGGCGAGGATCTCCTCCACCTCCTTCTCGGCGTTCCCCTCGAGCGGACCGAAAAGCTCCGGGTATCTCTCGTCGAAGATCGCCTCGAACCACGCGCCCGACATCCCCGGGCCCCCTATCCCTTCACAACCGCCACCGGCCGGAGTCTTGCCACACGTTTGGCGATCCCCGCATCGTGGACGACGCCGACGACTTCGGACACGTCCTTGTACGCCTCCGGGATCTCTTCGGCGAGTGTCTTGTGGGAAGCACAGGCGACAATCACGCCGCGTTTCTCCATCTCCTGGATGATCGATTTGCCCCGCACGCTGCTCCTCGCCTTGGTCCTGCTCATCCTGCGGCCGGCTCCGTGACAGGTCGATCCGAACGAACTGCGCATCGCCTCCGGAGATCCCGCGAGGACATAGGACGCGTTCCCCATATCGCCCGGGATGAGCACCGGCTGCCCGACATGCCGGTACAACTCGGGAATCTCCGCATTCCCCGCGGGAAAACAGCGGGTCGCGCCTTTCCGGTGGACGAGGACGCTTCGTTCTTCCCCGTTGACCTCGTGCTCCTCGAATTTGGCGTTATTGTGTCCGCAGTCGTATACCAGACGCATCCCCAGGTCGTTCGGTCCCATCCCCAGGAACCGCAAGAAGGTCTCCCGGGCCTGATGCGCGAGAATCTGCCTGTTGGCGAAGGCGTAATTGGCCGCGGCCGCCAGCGCGGACAGGTAACGTTTCCCCTCGGGGGACCGGATGTGCGCGCAGGCGAGCTGACGGTCGGGAAGATCGATCGCATTCCGGCGCATATAGTCGGCCATCGTCACCAGATAGTCGTCGCACACCTGGTATCCCAGACCCCGGGATCCCGAATGGATGAGGACGGTCGCCTGCCCCGGGAAGAGGCCGAACGCCCGGGCGGCTTCTTCGTCGAACACCTCCGCGACCTCGTCGATCTCGAGAAAATGGTTTCCCGAGCCGAGAGTCCCCAGCTGGTCACGCCCTCTCTTTTTCGCAACGGCGGAGACCGCGTCGGGGTCCGCACCCGGAAGCTTCCCCCCGCTTTCTGTGCAGGCGATATCCTCCGCGGAGGCAAGACCACGGGAGGCCGCCCAGCGGGAGCCTTCGGCCAGGACTTTCTCCTCGTCCTGTGCGGTGAGACGGATGAATCCCGTCGATCCGACCCCCGAGGGAACTTCGCGGTGCAAGGCGGAAACGAGTTCCCGCAACTTCGGACGCAGAGCGTCGACGGTCAATTCCGAACGGAGGAGCCGAACCCCGCAGTTGATGTCGTACCCCACCCCTCCGGGAGAGACCACTCCCTCCCGGGCATCCATTGCGGCCACCCCCCCGATCGGGAAGCCATACCCCCAGTGAATGTCCGGCATCCCGATGCTGTATTTCAGGATCCCCGGGAGGTGGGCCACGTTCATGACCTGGCGGACGGCCTCGTCGCGCAGGATGTCCTCCATCATCTTCTCCGAGGCGAAGATGAGCCCCGGGACCCGCATTCCGTTTCCTTGCGGAATCTCCCAAGTCGTTTCGGATAATTTCCGGATTTCCACTTCCTGGAACCGCATGTCCGGTCCCCTTGCCACGCGGATCCTGCCGCGCATCCGAACGGGGGAAGGCTCACACGTCCACAACGAATCGGGCGAGATATCCCCCCGGTGACCGTTCCACGACCATGGCGTGCGCCGTCACGGCCTTGATTTCCCGCAGGACGGTGTGCCGGGAGGAATCGAGAGGCTCCCCCGTAACCGTCAACATCACCCGCACCCCCTCTATCGTAACATGCGCGGCGCGGGCGAGAAACTTGTGGGCGGCAAATAGCAGGAAGGCCTCGCGTAGCAGGAAAAAAAACTGCTCCTCGACGGTGTCGCCGGTCACCTCCGCGGATCTCGCCTCCGCCTCCCGCACGGTCCGTCTGTCCACGAGGAGCGAGAAAACGGCGAGAATGCAGGAGGAAAACAGTTGGGGGAGGTCCTCGCCGCGGACCTCTATCATGAGGTCCGCCGTATGAGGGAGGAGACGGAACCGGTGCCTTCTCACGTCCCGTTCGCCAGGCGCGCCGCGAAAAACCCGGGGAGTCCGGCGGCGCAAACCTTCCGCTGGCAGGACTTCACGTCGTACGACACCCGGATCCAGGAGGCCTCGCCGCTGCCGGTGTCGAATACCAGAAAGGAGGAGAGGGGGTTCCGGTCGCGCGGCTGGCCGACGCTGCCCGGGTTCAGCATCGCCGTCTCGCCCTTCTCGATACGCAAACCTTCCAGGGGAGCGGAAACGGTGCTCCCGTCCTTCTTCCGGACGTAAGCGGCGGGTACATGAGTGTGCCCGAAGAACACCACACGAGGCGGGGACCCCCCGGACAGCATATCGACCTCCTCCTCCGCATCCTCCAGAAGGAAAAGATAGCGGTCGGGATCGGAAGGGGCCCCGTGGGCAAGGAGGATCTCTTCGGAAAACCGCAGCCTTTCCGGGAGCGCCGAGAGGTACGCCACCGATTCCGGGGAGATATGCTTCGCGGACCACCGGGCGGCGAGCAGCGCAGGCGCGTGGAAGAATTCCCCGCTCGCCTTGCCCGTAACGACAGCGTCATGGTTGCCCATGATCCCCGCCGCGGCGTGTTCCCTTGCCCACCGGACGCACTTCTCGGGCTCGGCGTTGTACCCCACGAGGTCGCCCAGGTGGAGCACCCGGTCGGCCCGCTGCCGATCGATCTCCCGGATGACGGCCTCGAGGGCATCCCCGTTGGAGTGGATATCCGAGACGACCGCAATCTTCACGCCGCTCATCGCCTCCTCGCCTCGCCGCGGGCCGAACCCGCGCGAATTCCCGGAGTTGCGCTCCCTGCGCCTAGGGGGGACACTCTTGGCTTTTTCCATCCCATACCGCAAGAGTGTCCCCCGCCATCCTCAGCCGCGCGCCTTGCCGGCGCGGCGCATCGACACTCGGTGCGGACCATAATTATGACATGAAATAGGTAGCCCGCAATTCTCACCGGGCTCCGTCGCGAGGGGGTGGAGACGGGCGTGGATACAAGGCGCGCGAACTTCGGGCACCGCAGACGTAGTTGACACTATGTCGAGGAGCACGAAGGAG
>JBAUKK010000251.1:0-1702 GCA_049577645.1 Candidatus Deferrimicrobiaceae bacterium | reverse complement strand
GACCGGCTGCTCGGGCTGGAGCTGGGAGCCGACGACTACATCTGCAAGCCGTTCAGCCCCCGCGAGGTCGTCGCGCGCGTCAAGGCGGTGCTGCGCCGCGCAGGCGGCCAACCGGCCCCCGCCGGGCACGGGCTATCTCTAGACAAGGACCGTTTCCAGGCGACGCTCCACGGCCGAAACCTGGATCTCACCGCCATCGAGTTCCAGCTGCTCCATATACTGGCTGAAAACCCGGGCCGCATCTTTTCCCGAAGCCAGCTGATGAACCGGATCTATACGGACCAGCGCGTCGTCAGCGACCGCACGATCGACAGCCACGTGAAAAAGCTGCGCAGAAAGATCGCGGCGGCCGCCCCGGACGAGGAATGGATCCATTCGCTCTACGGAGTGGGCTACAAGCTCGAGACCCCGTAAGGCCTTCCCCCCCACGACGTCACCCCCTCGGCGCGGCCCGGTGGAAGGCGGCGGGAAGGATTCTCTAACGATTCAACGCCTTCATCGCCTGCTCGTGGTAGCGCGTCCCTTTGGCCGCTCCCGGAGGGAACGCGGCGTCGAGCCGGGCGATATCGCCCGACGTCAGCACCACGTCCAGGGCCCCGGCGTTTTCCTCCAGGCGCTCCACCCGCTTGGTCCCCGGGATCGGAAAGACGTCCTGTTCGAGCAGCCATACCAGGGCGAGCTGGGAGGGACGGCATTTCTTTTCCGCAGCGATTTCCTCGAGGTGTTTCACGAGGGAAAGGTTATACGCGAGGTTCTCCCCGACGAAGCGCGGGGAGGTGCGCCGGTAGTCTCCTTCGTCAAGGTCGTCAAGGCTCTTGATCCGGCCTCCGAGGATGCCCCTTCCCAGCGGGCTGTACGCCACGAAACCGACGCCCAGCTCCCGGCAGGTCGGGAGCACCTCTTTCTCCGGGTCGCGCGTCCAGAGAGAGAATTCCGTCTGCAACGCCTCGATCGGGTGAACCGCGCATGCCCTGCGAATCGTAGCGGGAGCCGCTTCGGACAACCCCAGGTACCGCACCTTGCCCTGCCGCACGAGGTCCGCCATCGCCCCGACCGTCTCCTCGATGGGCGTGTCGGGGTCCACCCGGTGCTGGTAATACAGGTCGATGACGTCCACCCCGAGGCGGCGCAGGCTGTCCTCGCAGCAGGAGCGCACATACGCGGGCTTGCCGTTGACGCCCAGCCAGCTTCCGTCCGCTCCCCGAACGTTTCCGAATTTCGTCGCCAATACGGCTTTCTCCCGGCGATCGCGGATCGCCTTCCCGACGAGTTCCTCATTGCGTCCAATCCCGTAGATATCGGCCGTATCGAGGAAATTCATCCCCAGGTCCAGGGCACGGTGGATCGTTCGAATCGATTCCTTCTCGTCGCCCGGACCGTAGAATTCCGACATCCCCATGCACCCCAGGCCCAACCTGGACACCCTAAGGCCGCCGCTTCCCAGAGGTCTTTGCTCCATTGCCGCTCTCCCCTTCCTCCGACCGACTTACCGGGCTACCGGTTGTGCGCGGAACCCCTCCATCATGGCGACCGTTTTCCCGATCTTTTCGTCGCCGACCGCAAGCTCCAGGAGCATCAGCTCTTCGTCATACACTTCCAGCGGGATATGATCCTTGATTCCCGGCTCCAGCACATGAAAGACCTTCAGGTGCAAGGCCTCTCCCGCCAGCGGGCCGGACCAGCTGGGGTCGCCCTCCATGAC
>JBAUKK010000250.1:0-4735 GCA_049577645.1 Candidatus Deferrimicrobiaceae bacterium | reverse complement strand
GTTTCGTGCTTATGCGCCGCTTGGGAAAGCCGTGGATCCTCGTAACCTGCGCGCTTCTCGTCATGGGAGGGATGCAGATTTACTCCCTTTCCGTCTGGTACCGCGATCCTGCCCCGTCATCCGTCGACCCCACGCTCGAGGTGATCGGTTTTTCCGTCTCCTTCCTGCTGGGTGTCGGATTCGCGCTCACGGAACGATGGTATCTGCTCAAGGAGAGGCTGGAGCGCCGGTTCCGCCTGATTGCGGATGTGGACCGGGCGCTGATCGGGGTTCTCGACGAGGAAAAGATCTTTTCCGTAGTCTGCGAGGGACTGGTCCGGGAACAGGGGTATGCCATCGCGTGGATCGGGACCGCGAACCCCGACGGTTCGATTACCGTCGTAAAGAGCGCCGGGGAGGGACAGGGGTTTATTTCAGAGGCCCCGCTCCGCTGGGACGACACCCCGGAAGGGAATTGTCCTGCCGGGGCAGCGGTTCGTTCCGGGGAGATGTGCGTGGTGAACCGCATGGCCGAGGATCTCCAGGCCGACCCCTGGCGGAGCGCCGCCGGGAAATACGGTATCCGAAGCTTCGCCTCCCTCCGGATCGACGTGAAAAAAACGCTCCCCCTGGTGCTTTCCCTCGGAAGCGGGCGGGAAGACGTCTTCGACCGGCTGGAGAGGGAAGCGATCGGAGCGATGGCCCACTGTGTGGGAACCGCGCTGTTCAGCGCCAAACGTCACGAATATTTCGTCTGCGCGAAAAAATCGTATGGCGACCTCCTGCATTTCCAGCGGGACGGAGTGGTCCTGATCCGCGGGGGGGTGATCGTCCGGGCCAACCCCGCAGGGGCACTCATGCTCGGATATACCTCCGTAGAGGAACTGATGGGGAAGGATCCTGCCGTGCTCTTCCCTGATTCCGGATCCTCCCCGAGGATTTCCCGCATCCTCCGGCCCGGGGCGGAGGACCGGGAGCCCTTCCTGATCACCGAGATGCAACGAAAGGACGGGTCCCGGTTCGAGGGAGAGATCACGGCGACGTGGGTTGCGCGGGGGGCTCGTAACGAGGAAGGGGAACCGGCGCTTTCCGGCCCGCTCGGGATGCTCATTTTCCGCGACATCACTCTCCGGACGCAGACCCTGGAGGAACTCCGCAAGGAGCGTGATTTTTCCACGAAAATCCTCGACGCCTCCGGGGTGCTGGTGCTCCAGATCGGGGCGGAAGATGAAATCCTCCTCTTCAACCGCCAGTGCGAAGAGGTGACCGGCTACGCGGCGGCCGAGGCCATCGGCCGGAAGATGACCGACTTCCTGTTGCCGGAAACCGCGGCCGAATTTCACCGGGAGGGGATAAGGGCTGTTTTGTCCGGGAGAAGTCCCATAGCGCGGGAATACGCACTTCTGACGAAGACGGGGGAGGAGCGGGTAATGGTATGGAACTACGCGTCGATCCAGGGGCAGGACGGCAAGGTGGATTCCCTCCTGGCGGCGGGGACCGACATCACCGAGAGGCGTCGCCTCGAACGGGCAATCATCGGCATGCAGAAAATGGAAGCGGTGGGTACCCTGGCGGGCGGAATCGCGCACGATTTCAACAACATCCTGACCGGTATCCTGGGGAATCTCGACCTCGCCCGGAAACGCCTCCCGCCGGAATCGGCGGCGATCATGCCGATCGGGGAGTCGATCCGGGCGTCGGAGAGGGCCGCACACCTGATACGGCAGCTGTTGGAATTTTCCCGGCGAAGCTCGCTCGAACGGCGGGTGACGGACATGGGAAAGGTGGTGCGCGAAGTCGTCCATCTCGTCTCGCAGACGATCGACAAGCGGATCGAGGTGGCGGGATCCGCCGCCGCCAACATCTGGCACGCCAAGGTGGACTCCAACCAGGTGCACCAGGTGCTGATGAACCTGTGCGTCAACGCGAGGGACGCGATCATGGAGCAGCTCGACGACGGGCAGGGGGGATACCGGCAGGCGGACAGGAAGGCGATATGGGTACGCGCCGAGAACGTCACGATCGGGGAGGAATATTGCCGAGTATACCCGTATGCGCGGCCCGGGGAGTATGTCGTACTGTCGGTCGCCGACAACGGCGTCGGTATGGACGCGATTACGCAGCGCCGCGTATTCGAGCCCTTCTTCACCACGAAACGCCTCGGTCGCGGGACGGGGCTCGGCCTCTCCACCGTGTACGGAATCGTCAAACAGCATGAGGGATGGATCACGCTGGACAGTGAGCCGGGGACCGGGACGGCCTTTCGCTGCTATTTCCCGCGGTCCTCGGATTCTCCCGAAGAGGTGACGGCGGTCCCGGGACCGAGTCGTCCCTCACGGGGAGAGGAGACGATCCTCTTCGTGGACGACGAGGAGATGATCCGGGATCTCGGAGTGCAGATCCTCACGATGCACGGATACAGGGTGCTTACCGCGGGGGACGGCCCGCAGGCGATCGAGATGTTCCTCGCCGGGGAGGAGACGGTCGACCTTGTGCTCCTTGACCTGACGATGCCCAACATGTCCGGGCTGGAGGTCATGAAGCGGATCCGGAATATCAACCCCCGGGTGAAGGTCGTGCTTTCCAGCGGACACCGGGCCGATGAGGCCCACAGCCAGGAGCTCATCTCCGGGGCGTCCGCTTTCCTCCCCAAGCCGTACCGCGCCGACGTGCTGACCCGCATCGTCCGCGAGGTACTGGACGGCGTGCCTCCGTGACCGGGGGAAAGGGGGAAGCTATGTTTCCTCCCCCCCGGCCCTGATTGCCGTCCGCACGATGTGCCCGGACAGGTGCATGATGGAGTCGATACGCTCCGGGTCGAACTCCATCGAGGTAAGGCACGGGTAAAGAGAGCGGTCTCCCCCCTCATCCGTGTTTTTGTCGAGAAACCGACATGAATGTTGGCTTATAGCTAATATTGTCCCGCATAGTGGACCCCCGGGCCTCCAACCCCTCGATGAACAAGGGAAATACGGGTTGGCACGGCGATTGCCCTATCCCCCCCTGTCGGCACCCATCACGGCCAGGAGGTATTCGTCATGAACACGGGGGACACCGCTTTTCTTCTTCTTTCCGCCGCTCTGGTAATGCTTATGACCCCGGGCCTCGCATTGTTCTACGGGGGAATGGTCCGGAGAAAGAACGTCCTGGGGACGATCATGCAATCGATGATCGTGATAGCCTTGGTGAGCGTCGAGTGGCTCTTCGTGGGGTACTCGCTCTCCTTCGGACCGGACATTTCGGGGGTCATCGGGGATCTGTCCTGGTTCGCTCTCCGGGGAGTGGGACTGGATCCGTACCCGGACTACGTTGCGACCGTTCCTCACCAGGCCTTCATGATCTACCAGGCGATGTTCGCCGTGATCACCCCCGCGCTCATCACCGGAGCGTTCGCGGAGCGCATCAAGTTTGCGCCTTTCCTGCTGTTTATCGGCCTTTGGTCGCTTCTCGTCTATTATCCCGTCGCCCACTGGGTGTGGGGCGTCGGCGGGTGGATCCGCAACCTCGGGGCCCTGGATTTTGCCGGCGGCACGGTCGTCCACATCACCTCGGGGGCGAGCGCCCTCGCCGCGGTACTCGTCGCGGGGAAGCGACGGGGCCACGGGGTGGAAAACATGGCGCCGCACAATCTTCCGATGACCGTACTCGGCGCGGGCATCCTCTGGTTCGGATGGTTCGGGTTCAATGCGGGAAGCGCCCTGGCGGCGGGGGGGCTTTCCACCGGCGCTTTCGTCGTGACCCACATGGCGGCGTCATCGGCGATGCTCTCCTGGATGTTCGCCGAGTGGATGCACCGCGGCAAGCCGACCGTCCTCGGAGCCGCTTCCGGCGCCGTCGCCGGACTGGTCGCCATCACCCCGGCTGCGGGGTTCGTAGGCCCGGTCTCCTCCGTCATCATCGGCGGGGTGGCGGGAGTGTTTTGCTACGGCGCGGTGATGATGAAGGGAAGGATCGGGTATGACGACTCCCTGGACGTAGTCGGGGTTCACGGCGTGGGGGGGACCTGGGGAGCCCTGGCAACCGGGCTGTTCGCTTCGATGGCGGTCAACGCCGGCGGGGGGAACGGGCTCTTCTTCGGGAATCCCAAGCTTCTTGCCGTGCAGGCGGGGGCAGCCGGCGCAACCGCGGTGTACGCCTTCCTCGTAACCTGGGTCCTGTTCAAGATCCTCGACAGGACGATGGGCCTGCGCGTTACGGACGAGAACGAAGTCATGGGTCTGGACCTCACGCAGCACGGTGAGGCGGGGTACAACTGATAGGAGAACCGGACTACGGCAACGGATGATTCCGATCCTCCGGGAAGGTGATGGGGGCCGACCGCACCTGCCGGAGGGGGAAGGGCGCCGCATCCATGGCGCCCTTCCCTTTTTTTATCCTGAGAAACTTCCGGCCGTCCCAGATTCCATGTGTTAAGGTGAATTTTTTACGGGGAAAGCCTTCCTGATGAGGTCTTGTCCGAAATGAAGAAGAGGATTCTGCTCCTTCTTGCCCATCCGGACGACGAAACCTTCGGGCCGGGCGGAACGGTCGCGAAGTATGCGGACGAGGGGGCGGAGATCACGCTCGCCACAGCGACCAGGGGCGAGATGGGGATGCTCGGGGATCCGCCGTTCACCGATCGTGCCCGCGTCGGAGAGGTGCGCTCCGGTGAGCTCATGCGCGCGGCGAAACTTCTCGGAATCGGAAACGTCCGCTTCCTCGGTTTCCTCGACGGGCAGCTTGCGAGCATCCCCCGCGATACGATCGTGGAGAAGGC
>JBAUKK010000249.1:0-6306 GCA_049577645.1 Candidatus Deferrimicrobiaceae bacterium | reverse complement strand
CTCACCACGGTGACGCCCTGGAACGCAAGGTCGGCCGCCAGGTCGCGCGTAAACCCCTTCCCGGCGTCGGTGGGCGCCCGGCTCCCGACGATCGCCACCGGTTTCCCGCCGGCAGGAAGGGATCCCCGCCAGTAGAGGACCAGGGGCGCGTCGGTTATCGATGCCAGCAGCGCCGGGTATCCGTCGGAGCCGAGCGTCACGATGCGGGCGCCGATCCGTGCGCATGCTTCGCGCACCTCGTCCGCCTTCTCGCCGGCCTCCCGGGAGGTAGCCGCCTCGATCCCCTGGCGCAGGAGGGAATCCCCCTGACGGGAAATCCCGCCCGCGAATGAGGGCAGACGGTCCCGGAGCGCCCCAAGCCGGGACAGGTGACGGGCGTTGAACCCTTCCACGAGAGAGAAGCGAAGGAGTATGTCGTCGGACGTCTGCTCGCGCGTCATGTCGCGGGGGGCCACCTCTCTTGGGTTTCCCCCCGCCCCATCAAGACGCGTGCCGCGTCTTACGGGAAAACGACCCTCACCGGGTTTCGGCGGCTCCCCGTCTGGCGACCGCCCCCGCGGGGAAGGACTGGGATGATTTGATCACGTACGCAGTCGCCGATCCGGGAAGGACCCGGACGACCACCGCTTTCCCCACCGGGATGTGCACGTCCGCCATGGCTTTGCTGCCGTCCCACGTCGCGTCGTCCCGCCTGTGATAAAGGCGGAAGAGATCGCCGACGGCCACGCCGGCGTCCGCGCCCCGGTCGAGATAGACGAAATCGCCCGTCGCCAGTTCCACCTTGCGCGATCGCCCGGAGATTACGTAGGCCTCGAGCCCCCCGGCCCCCTCCTGCGGGTACACCGGGGAGTAGGACGGGATCTCCTCATGGATCTGGTCTTCCCGCCCCAGGTCTTCGAACGATTTGCGAACGACCGCCATCACTTGTCCGTTCTGCTTCCCCGTCACCTGCAGGACACCCACCAGGAACCGGACATAACCGGAAACCGGCCTGTCTGAAGGGGACCGGACCGGTCCCCGGACGCGGTATACCCCGAGAATCTGGTCCTCCGGGATCTCCTTGTCGAGCGCGAGATAGACCTTGTCTCCCTCCGAAAACGCGACCTTGTCCTGCCAACCGCCCCGGATCGAACCGATCCCTTCCGGACGATCCGTCGTAAATTCCCCGGCGCGCACAAAATCCTCCGGGGAAATCGGCAGCACGGTTCTTGCCTGTGACGCCTCCATAGGAGCTGCCACGGCAGGCGGAGCCATGCCCTCCGGTGCCGTCACGGCAGCTTCCCCTTCCGGCGCGGGGGCGGGTTCCTTACCTTCCCACCCGTACTCCCGGGGAGGAGGGGGATACACCACGACGTTGATCCCGGGATAGATGTAATGGGGGTTCGTGATAAACCGGTTGCGCTCCCAGAGGTCGGGCCACAGCCAGGGAGACCCGAGATATTTCCCGGAGAGATCCCAGAGCGTGTCCCCCTTGACGACGGCGTGGACGAGCCCTTCGGGGTATTCCGCCGGTTGCGCCACACCCAGGCTCTCCTGTGCGGAAACCGCAAACGGGAAGAACAGGATCGTGCATAGGACCGCCAGAACCGAAACCCTCTCGCCCCATCGTTTCATTCTTCACCTCGCCTCGCGCCCCGCCGGGGGGACACAAAATTATACATCAATTATGCTAAATATCACTCCTTATGACAAAAATTACATGCCATTTTCATGAGAGTCAAGCGGATTCTTCCCACAGGGGTCTATAAGGGGGCGGTTACGGTACGCCGGGCCACTTGAGCAGAAGAAATACCTCACGGTTCCCCTTGGGGCCCCTCACCCGGCTTTCCGCCTCCCCCGTGACGAAAAACCCGGCGTCCCGGGCGAACTCGCCGATGTCGCGCACCGCCCGCCGCCTTTCCTCCTCGTCCCGCACCACCCCGCCCTTGCCTACCGACCCTTTGCCCGCCTCGAACTGGGGTTTGACCAGGGCAAGAACCTCGGCGCCGGGAAGCAGGAAGGCGCGCAGGGGAGGCAGGATATGCCGGAGCGAGATGAAGGAAACGTCCACCGTGGCCAGGGAGACCTTCCGCGGGAGAAGGTCGGGGGGAGCGTAACGGAAATTTACCCTCTCCCTTACGACGACTCTCGGGTCGCGGCGGAGAGAGTCGTCCAGAAGGGACTCCCCCACGTCGACCGCATAGACTTGCGATGCGCCCCGCTGCAGTAGACAGTCCGTGAACCCCCCGGTGGAAGCCCCCACGTCGATCGCCACGGCTCCCGAGACGGACACTCCCAGATCCGTAAGCGCCCCGGCGAGCTTCTCCCCTCCCCGCGATACGAACGCGCGAGGCGACGGGGAGACCGAAATCTCCTGATCGGAACCCGCCGGGCTTCCGCATTTCGTGACGACCTTGCCCGCGAGGAGAACACGGCCGGAAAGAATCAGGCCCTGTGCTTTCGCCCGGGTCTTCGCAAGCCCCCTGGCAATCAGCTCTGCGTCCAGACGGCTCCGCCCCCTTTTTCCGCCGGGGGGGGGGCGGCGACCCCGGGACGCGGGATCAGACAATCTTTTCGAGCCGGGACCGGATGCCGTTGAACAGACTGGGGAAGAGGTGTCGGCCCTGGGAACAGAGACGGGCCGCCTCCGCGATCACCGCGTCGCCGGTCAGGCCGTACGCCTCGCGGAGTTCGGCTTGCGACCCGTGCTCCACGAAGTCGTCCCGCACCCCGATCCGTCGGAACGCCTGGGGGTGCATGCCGTGTTCCTCGAGCATTTCGAGGACGGCGCTCCCGAACCCCCCCGCGAGCACGTTTTCCTCGACCGTCAGCACCCGGCCGATGCGCTGGACAAGAGGGACGATGAGCCCGGCGTCCATCGGCTTGACGAAACGGGCGTCCACCACGGCGGCCGAGATCCCCCGCTTCCGGAGTTCCCCTGCGGCGTAGAGCGACGTCGCCACCGTAACCCCGATCGCAACGATAAGAATATCCTTTCCGACGGCGAGAAGTTCCCCCTTGCCCCAGGGAACGGGTTCCGGGTCCGCGGGAATGGCGACCCCCATGGCGGTTCCCCGCGGGTAGCGGATGGCGGCCGGTCTTCCGGCATGGACGGCGGTCCGGAGCATCCGGACCAGCTCCGCCTCGTCCCTCGGCGCCATCAGCGACATGTTCGGGATGTGGCGCAGGTACGCAAGGTCGAACAGGCCCTGGTGCGTCGCCCCGTCCGCGCCGACGATCCCGCTCCGGTCGACGGAGAATACGACGGGAAGGTTCTGCAGGCAGACGTCGTGGACGATTTGGTCGTACGCACGCTGGAGGAACGTGGAGTAGACCGCCACCACGGGGATTTTCCCCTCCCGGGCAAGACCCGCGGCGAAGGTGACCGCGTGCGATTCGGCGATGCCGACGTCGAAAAACCTGTCCGGGAAGGCCTCGCGGAACTTGACCAGGCCCGTACCGCCGCACATGGCCGCGGTGATCGCCACCACGTCGGGATTCTCCCTGCCGATTCCCAGGATGGCGGATTCGAAGACATCCGTGTACGAGGGAAGAGTTTCCGTGACCGCGCCGTTCCCCGTCACGGGGTCGAACCTCCCCACGCCGTGAAACCTTTCGGGGTTCTCCTCGGCCGGCCGGTACCCTTTCCCCTTCGAGGTCACCACGTGGACGAGAATCGGTCCCTTGAGGTTCTCCAGGTTCTGGAAGGTCCTCACGAGATCGTCGATGTTGTGGCCGGAGATGGGGCCGACGTAGGTGAATCCCAGTTCCTCGAAAAGCAGGCCCGGGACGATGAACCCCTTCGTGAGCTCCTCGGCCCGCTTCCCTATCTTCGCGAGCAGCTTCCCGTGGGGCATCGATTTGAGCAGGGCCTCGACGCGTCTTCGAAAGGAGGTGTAGAACTTCCCCGTCATCAACCGGTTGAGGTAGCCCGAAAGCGCCCCGACGTTCGGGGAGATGGACCACTCGTTGTCGTTCAGAATCACGATGAGGTTCCGTTTCTGGTGCCCCGCCTGGTTCAACCCCTCGAACGAGAGGCCGGAAGAGAGCGACCCGTCCCCGATCACCGCGATGACCTTGTGGTCCTCCTTCTTCAGGTCCCTCGCCACCGCCAGGCCGAGCGCGGCGGAGATGGAGGTGCCGGAGTGCCCCGTCCCGAACACGTCGCACGGACTCTCCGCGATGCGCGGGAATCCGGACAGCCCGCCGTAGGTGCGAAGCGTGGGAAAAAGATCCCTCCTCCCCGTGAGGATCTTGTGAGCGTACGCCTGATGGCCGACGTCCCAGACCACCCGGTCGTCGGGGCATGAGAAGACATAATGGAGCGCTATCGTCAGTTCGACGACGCCCAGGCTCGATGCGAGATGCCCTCCGGTCCGGGCAACGCTGTTGACGATCGTTTCGCGAATTTCCCTGGCGACATCGGGCAGCCTGTCCTTCGGGACCTTCTTCAGGTCCTGCGGGGACTGGATCGCCGAAAGAAGGCCTTGCATCGTCACCTCACGATCTCCTCGTGGCCACGATCCGGACGATATTCCGAAGGGTTTCCGCCTCGTCGCCGAACGGCGAAAGAGCCTGGAGCGCTTCCCGGCGGAGGGATTCCGCCCGTTCGGTGGCCGCCGCCAATCCCCGGACAGCCGGGTAGGTCCGCTTTCCCTGCGCCCTGTCCTTGGCCACCGTCTTCCCCATCTCCTCGAAACTTCCCGTCTCGTCCAGGATGTCGTCCGTGATCTGGAACAGAAGACCCAGCGCCCTCCCGTAGCGGGACAGGCTATCCACCTTTTCCCTGCTTCCCCCGCCCAGGATGCCTCCCATCGCTGCCGAGGCGGAAAGAAGGGCCGCCGTCTTTTTCAGTTCGATCTCCTCGATTTCGGACGCCCAGGCCGTTTCGGGTCCCTTCTCCGCCGGGGGAGAAAGGTCCATCATCTGGCCGCCTGCCATTCCCGAAGCGCCCGCGGCGCGGGCCAGGAGCGTCGATGCCCGGATCGCCCTCGCCGGGTCTGTCATGGCCAGCGGGGATTCCCCCATGACCCGGAACGCCTCGGTAAGAAGGGCGTCCCCCGCCAAAATAGCCGCCGCTTCGCCGAAGGCCTTGTGGCAGGTCGGACGGCCCCGGCGGAAATCGTCGTCGTCCATCGCCGGCAGGTCGTCGTGGATCAGAGAGTAGGTGTGGACGTACTCCACCGCGCACGCAAACGGGAGCAGATCCGTCTCCTTTCCGCCCACGGCGGCCCCCGCCGAAAGGAGCATCACCGGCCGGATCCTCTTCCCCTTCGAGATCAGCGCGTATTCCATGGCGTCCCGCAGGGGGGGCGGAATGGGGCACACATCCTCGGAGAGGAACCGGAGCAGGCTCTCCTCGACGAGGGCCCGAAACCGGGCGAACTCGGCCGTGCCCGAAGCGCCCCCGACCGCCGGCACGTCACTCCTCATCCCGGAGAACGTCGGACTCGTCTTCCGTCGCGGCGACGAGGCCGCCCGGTTTCCGCAGGAGAACCTCGATCTTCCTGTCGGCGTCGTCCAGCCGTTTCTGGCAGAGGGCGGACAGCCGCATCCCCTCCTCGAAGAGACGGATCGATTCCTCGAGCTTTATCTCCCCCGACTCGAGCTTCGCGACGACGCTTTCCAGGCTCTTCAGGGCTTCCTCGAATGTGGGTTCCTTCCCCTTCGCCGTCATGGTCCCCCCCCAAGACAATGTTTCATTATATTTCCTGCTCCGGGAAGCGGTCAACGCGAAGGAAGCGCCATCAGCAGCGTGGGATCGATCCGTCCTCCCGCGGCACGGATGCTGAAGTGGAGGTGGGGTCCCGTCGCCCGGCCGCTCGAGCCCACCGCCCCGATCCGTTCCCCGCGGGAGACTTTCTGTCCTTCGGACACGACGTATCCCTGCATATGATAATAGACGCTGTATACATCTCCTCCGTGATCCAGCACCACCGAGTTCCCGCCGAAGAACTGCTCCCCCGCGAACGCCACGGTCCCGTCCGCGATCGCCACGACGGGCGTCCCCGCCGGGAGGTCCACATCCACTCCGGCGTGCGGACTGCGGGGCTCGCCGTTGATGACCCGGCGCGCGCCGAACCCCTTCGCCCGGAACTCCGCCACCGGCGGGAGGAACGGAAAACTCCAGGCCGGGGGCGTGGGGAACCGGGAGAACCTCTCCGTCAGCCGCTGCGCCTCCCGGTTGATCCGCTTCAGGGTCGCGGCGTCGAACCGGGTCATCTCCTTCGGCAGGGTGAGCTCCTGGACGGGAAAGGCTTTCTCCCGGATCCCTACCTGCGTGGCGAACCGCAAGGGCTTGCCGGCCTCCATCGCCCGGAACGAAAG
>JBAUKK010000248.1:0-5684 GCA_049577645.1 Candidatus Deferrimicrobiaceae bacterium | reverse complement strand
GGATCGAGGCGACGCTGGTGACGGGCGGCGCACCCGCCTCCGGCGGCTACTGAGACAAAACGGGGACGTTGTTGAACTGTTGCGGGAACCGGATTTCGGAACGAAGGGGAACATCCCCCTTCTGCTTCGGAAAGTTCACGAACGTCCCTTTCCTTTTTTTTCCTCACCTTTGAGCTGTCCCCACCACTTGCGTAAGCGTTCCGCGATAATCTTCTCGTGGCCGGCCCCTGAAGGGGAGTAGTAGGTTCTCCTTCCCAGCGTCCCCGGAAAGTACTCCTCGGGCACGAAGGCGTCCGCGAAATCGTGGGGGTATCGGTACTCCTTGCCGTAGCCGAGCTCACTCATCAGCCGGGTGGGGGCGTTGCGAAGGTGCAGCGGGACGGGGTGGCTGCCCCTGGCCTTCGCGTCCTCCATCGCCCTCTGGAACGCGATGTACACCCGGTTGCTCTTCGGGGCGGTGGCGAGGTAGACCGCCGCCTGCGCCAGCGCGAGTTCCCCTTCGGGACTGCCGAGCGTCCGGTACGTCTCGGCCGCGGCCAGCGTGACCTGGAGCGCCCCCGGCGCGGCGTTTCCCACGTCCTCCGAGGCGAAACGGATCATCCGCCGGGCGATGTAGAGAGGGTTCTCCCCCCCTGCGAGCATCCGCGCCAGCCAATACAGGGAGGCATCGGGATCCGATCCGCGCAGGCTCTTGTGAAAGGCGGAGATGAGGTTGTAGTGTTCCTCCCCGTCCTTGTCGTAGAGTAGGGCCTTCGTCCTCAGCGCCTCTTCCGCCACCGCGACGTCCACGGCGGACAGCCTCCGGTGTTCCGCAATCGCCACGGCCGCCTCCAGGGCATTGAGCGCCACCCGGGCGTCGCCGTCGGAAATCTCGACGATGTGGCGGAGGGCATCCGGCGCAAGAAACTCCCCGGGTTTGCCGAGACCGCGCTCCGGATCCGCGAGTGCCCGGCATACGATGGTCTCCACGTCCTTCGCGGACAGGGGGTCGAGGACCAGGACGCGGCTGCGGGACAGGAGGGCGTTGCGGATCTCGAAGGAGGGGTTCTCCGTCGTGGTCCCGAAGAGGGTGACGGTCCCGTCCTCCACGAAGGGAAGCAGGGCGTCCTGTTGGGCCTTGTTGAACCTGTGGATCTCGTCGATGAACAGGATCGCCGGGCGGTCCGCGCCGGTGCGGACCTTCCGAATGTCCGATATCGCCTCCTTGATCTCCCGGATCCCCGCGAGCACCGCCGAAAAGGGAAGGAATATCGCGTTCGTCTCGGCGGCGATGATCCGGGCGAGCGTGCTCTTCCCCGATCCCGGAGGTCCCCAGAAGATGAGGGAAGGCAGCGGGCGCGCGGAGAGGACGGAGGAGAGGAACCTCCCCTCGCCCAGGATGGCCTCCTGGCCCACGAATCCGGTCAGGGTTTTCGGGCGCATCCGGTCCGCCAGCGGCGCGGAGCGGGAAACCTCGTCCTGCACGCCTCCCCGGTGCCCGGGGAACAGCGGAGGTGGTTTGCCGGTTCCAGACATCTTCTTTCTCTTTTCCTTCCGATATATTATCCTAATCCACCATGAAGTGCGCCGGTATCATCGCCAAGCACACCGACCCCCGTGCCGAGAAGATCGTTTCCGAACTGACCGAATGGATCGAGGCCCGCGGGAAACGCGTAGTTCTCGACAGGGAGACCGCCGCTCTCGTCCGGCACGACAATACCGTCTCCCGGTCGAAGATCCCGGAAATTTGCGACTTCCTCATTGTCATCGGGGGGGACGGGACGCTTCTCTCCGCGGCGCGGGTCGTGGGGACCTCGGGGAAGCCGATCCTGGGAGTGAACCTCGGTGCGCTCGGGTTCATGACCGCGATCACCCTCGAGGAACTCTACCCGGTGCTCGAGCGCATCTTCGACAACGATTTCGAATACGACGAGAGGATGATGCTCATCGCCCATGTGCACCGGCTGGGGGAGCGGGTCGCCAACTACACGGTGTTGAACGACGTCGTCATCAACAAGGGGGCGCTTGCCAGGATCATCGACATCGAGACGACGGTCGGCGAGTTGTTCCTCTCGTCGTTCAAGGCGGACGGGCTGATCATCTCCACGCCCACCGGTTCGACCGGCTACTCCCTCGCGGCACAGGGGCCGATCCTCTACCCGACCCTGCGCGCCATCGTGATCACGCCGATCTGCCCGCACATGCTCACGAACCGGCCGATCGTCATCCCCGACGACAAGGTGGTCCGGGCGAAGCTGCGCATGGGGGAGACGGACGTCTTTCTCACCCTGGACGGGCAGGTGGGGCTCGGGATCCGGGAGGGGGATGTGATCGAGGTGAAGCGGGCGGACGCTCCCCTTCGCTTCTTCCGCTCCCCGTTCAAGGATTACTTCGCCGTTCTCCGGACCAAGCTCAAGTGGGGAGAGCGGTGATTCACGCCCCGATATGCTGATCGAACTGTCCGTCCGCAATCTCGCCATCTTCAGCGACATCCGCGTTCCGTTCACCCCGGGGCTCAACATCGTGACGGGAGAGACGGGGGCGGGCAAATCGATCCTGGTGGAGGCGATCCACCTCGCGCTGGGCGAGAGGGCGGACCCGATGGCCGTAAAGGCGGGGGAGGCGGAAGCGGAGGTTTCCGCACGCTTCGATCTCCCGGGGCGTACGGACCTGCAGGAGGCGTGGGAGGAGGCGGGCTTCCCCTGGGAGGAGGAACTGGTGCTCAGGCGGGTCATTCCTTCCGCGGGGCGCAGCCGCGCCTACTTCAACGGCCGGATGGTCTCACAGTCCGCCCTCGCGGAGCTGTCGCCGTTGCTCGTGGAGATGGTGGGGCAGCACAGCGTCCCCCGGTTGCTGTCGCGGACGGCCGCGCTTTCCGCGCTGGACGATTTTTCGGGGACCGCGCAGGAAGCGGCGGAGATGCGGCTGCGGTACCGCCGTATCTCCGCCGGCAGGCGGCAGGTTGCGGAGGCGGCGTCGCGCGGAGCGGGCGCGCGGGAGCGGGGCGAGCATATCGATGTCCAGATAGGGGAGCTCTCCCGGACCGCCCTCGACCCCGCGGAGGAGGAGAGGCTCGTCACGGACCTCCTCGTCTTCCGCAACGCGTCGAAGGTCCGGGAGGCTCTCCGGGGCGCCGAGGACGCCCTTTCCTCCTCGGAACATTCGTCGGTCACGTCCCTGTCCTTTGCCGTTGCAAGGCTAAAGGAGGCGGCTGCGGTCGATCCCAGGATCGAAGCTCTCGTCGAGCGCGTCCGGTCGATCCGGATCGAGGCCCAGGAACTGGCGCGGGAGGTGAGCGGGCTGTCGGCGTCGGTCGAGCTCTCTGCCGATGCAATGGAGCGGGAGGAAGAAAGGCTGAGCGAGATCCGGCGTCTGAAACGGAAGTACCAAACCGACGTCCCGGGGCTCCTGACTACGCTTGCGGCGCTTCGGACGGAACGGGAAAGACTCGAGGGGGCGCGGGAAGAGGAGAACCGGTTGCGGGAACTGTTGCGGAGGGAAGAGGAGGAAGGTGTGCGATTCGCCTCGAGGCTCGGCGAAAAGAGGCGCAAGGGGGCGAAGCGGATGGGCCCCGCGGTCGAGAAGGAGCTTTCCCTGGTGGCCCTCGCCGGCGCGAAATTCCGGGTCGAGCCCGTTTCCCGGGCGCATGAAGCAAAATCCCTCTCGGCGAACGGATTCGACGAGGCGGACCTTCTTTTCTGCGCCAACCCGGGGCAGGAGATGCGCCCCCTTTCCCTGACGGCTTCCGGAGGGGAGCTTTCACGCGTCATGCTCGCCCTCCGCAACGCCTCCGCGCGGGGGAGGGGAAACCGGACGATGGTGTTCGACGAGATCGACGCGGGGATCGGCGGGAAGGTGGCGGAGCGGGTGGGAGCGCGCCTGAAGGGACTCGGCGCGACGGCCCAGGTGGTCTGCGTGACCCATCTCCCGCAGGTGGCCGCCTTCGCGGACAGTCACCTGCTCGTCGCCAAGAAACCCGGGAAGACCTCGGTCGTAACCGGGGTGCAACCACTGTCGAATCAGGATAGGATTAAGGAACTCGCTCGGATGATATCGGGGTCCGACGTGACCGAGGAAGCACGGGCGCAGGCGAGAGAACTGATCAGGGGAGCGGCCCGGGGATGATCCGGAAGGCACGGATGAAAGACGTCAAGGCGATCCAGAAACTGATCGCCGAGTATGCGCGGAAGGGAGACATGCTTCCCCGATCGCTCTCCGAAATCTACGAGAACCTGCGCGACTACTTCGTGTACGTACGGAACGGCGAGGAGGTGATCGGTTCCGCGGCGATCCATATCATGTGGGAGGACCTGGCGGAGGTGCGTTCGCTTGCCGTCCGCGACGGGGATATGGGCCGGGGAGTGGGGACGCAACTGGTCGAGGCGTGCATATCCGAGGCGATCGTCCTCGGTATCTCGCGGGTGTTCGCCCTGACGTACAAGCCCGGTTTCTTCGCGAAGCTGGGTTTCGTGCAGGTGGACAAGTCCGAACTGCCCCAGAAGATCTGGACCGATTGTCTTAAATGTTCCAAGTTCCCCGATTGCGACGAGGTTGCGCTGGTGTCCGATCTGTCCGGTATGCGGCGTGGATGACCGCCTCTTCGATCAGGTGGAACGGGAGGTGTCCCGCCACGGAGGGGGCGAGGCGGAGCTGTGGATCCGCCGTGCCCGCGCACGCCGGTACGAGGCGCGCGACGGCGGGATTGACGGCATCTCCTTTTCGGACACGCTGTCCTTCGGAGTCCGCGTGTTCCGGGACGGAAGGATGGGATTCTCCTACGGGTTCGGGGAAAGGGAGGAAGACGTTCGGAGAACGGTGGACGCGGCGATCTTCTGCGCGGACGCCTCCGACAGGGACGACGCCCACGGACTGCCGGAGAACGGCCGGAACGGGTCCGCGGGCGCCGTCGTGCATGAGGGGCCGCTCCTGTACGACCCCTCCTGCGAACGGGTGGAGGAGCGGGAAAAGGCGGATTTCACGCGCGAGCTGGAAAGCCGGGCGCTGGCCGTCGACCCCAGGATGAAGCGGGTGAGGACCGCCTCCCTTACCGAGACGGTGGCGGAAGTGCGGTTACGGAACTCCCGGGGGCGGGAGAACGTCCAGCGCGAGTCCCGGTATTTCGCCTCCGTGGAATCCGTGGCCGAGGAGGGTGGCGAGGGACAGACGGGGTACGGGTTCGAATTCGCGCGCCGTTTTTCCGCGCTCCGGCCGGGGCCGATCGCGGAAGAGAGCGGACGCAAGGCCTTGCGGATGCTTTCGGCCCGCCCCCTGCCCTCCGGCCGCATCGCCGCGATTCTTGAAAACGAGGTGGCGGCGGACCTTCTCGATGTGCTTGCCCCTTCTTTCCTCGCGCCGCAGGTCGCCAAGGGAAAATCGGTGCTCGCGGGGAAGATCGGAAGCCTGGTCGCCTCTCCGCTTGTGGAAATGGTCGACGACCCGCTCGATCCGGGGGGAACGGAGGCGACGGTCTTCGACGGGGAAGGGGTTCCTTCCCGGCGGAACGTCCTGGTCGGGAGCGGGACGCTGGTCTCCTTCCTTTCCGACACGTTCTGGGGAAGGAAGAGGGGAACGGCGACGACGGGGAGCCTCAGGCGCCTCTCGCCCAAGGCGCCGCCGACGGTAGGCACGGCGGGCCTGCGCGTGAAGGCGGGAAGCCGGAGCGTGAGGCAGATGATGTCGGAGCTCGGGAACGGCGTCATCCTCAT
>JBAUKK010000247.1:0-3807 GCA_049577645.1 Candidatus Deferrimicrobiaceae bacterium | reverse complement strand
CTTCGGACAGGAGGACATCGTGAAAGCGCAAATGCCTGCCATCGGCAAGGTATCTTCCGAAATTTTCGATGAAATCATCCTTCCCCATCTGGGACGGAAACGCCCGGAAATCCTGGTGGGCCCCCGGCACGGGGTGGATGTAGGAGTTGTCGACCTGGGGGGCGGCAAGGTGATGGTGACCACCACCGATCCGATTTTCGTGGTGCCCCCCTACGGGTGGGAACGCTCCGGCTGGTTTGCGGTTCACATCCTGGCCTCGGATGCGGCCACGTCGGGAATCCGGCCGAACTATATCACCATGGATCTGAATCTTCCCCTGTCGATGACCCGGGAGGACTTTGAGGCGTTATGGATGGTAATGCACCGGGAGTGCGACAGAATCGGCATGGCCATCATCACCGGACACACCGGCCGCTATGAAGGATGTGATTATCCAATGATCGGCGGGGCCACCGTGATTGCAATAGGTCCGCAAGACCGGTACGTGACCCCGGATATGGCAAAGGTGGGAGATGCCATCATCATCACCAAAGGGGCGGCCATCGAGGCCGCCGGGCTGTTCGCCGTCACCTTTCCCCACCGGGTGGCGGAACGATACGGGGAGGAAGCGGCACGGGAAGCCGAGGAGATTTTCTGGCAGATGTCCGTCGTGGAAGACGCACTCACCGCGGTGGAAGCAGGGGTGAGGGAAGATGGCGTCACCACCATGCATGATGCGACCGAGTGCGGGGTATGGGGCGGTCTGTTCGAGGTCGCCCGGGCCTCGGGAGTCGGCATGACCATCGACAAGGAGAAGATCATCGTGCAGGACGCGGTCCAAAACGTGTGTGACCTGTTCGGCATCGACCCGTTTTCCTCGATCAGCGAAGGAACCCTGATCCTCACCTGCCGACCGCACAAGGCGCAGGAAGTGGTCCGGCGGATGGGGGACAAGGGGATCCCGGCCACCATGGTGGGGGAAATCGTAGACCGGCAGCGGGGGATGCGGTTTTTCGAAAAGGGGATTTCCCATGAATTGGTCCATCCCCGGGTGGATCCGTTCTGGGGAGCTTTCGGAAAGGCAGCGTCCCAGGGAAGGTGACATTCGCGCCGGGCATTTCGTGATCAACCCCGGGAGGAAGGGAAGGCCCAACACGTTGTCGAAACGCCTCTTTTACCAGGAAATGCGGCATGCGTCCGATCCTCTCTGGCAGGCGATTTTGGGGCACCCGTTCGTGACGGGGATTGGAGACGGCACCCTGTCCCGGGACCGGTTCGAGTTCTACCTGAAGCAGGATTACGTGTACCTGATCGATTTCAGCCGGGTTTTTGCCCTGGCGAGCGCAAAATCCCGGCATCTTCAGGATATGGGAACCTTTGCCGCATTGCTTTCCACCACCCTGAACGTGGAAATGGACCTCCATCGGAAGACGTGCGCCGCCTTCGGGATTCCGGCGCAGGACCTGGAAAATACCCGCAAGAGCATGATCACGTCCGCCTATACCGATTTCCTGGTCCGGACCTGCCACGAGGGGAGCCTGTCGGACATCCTGGCGGCCTTGACGCCCTGTGCCTGCGGGTACGTCGAGATCGGGCAGAAGCTGAAATCCCGGGGCCTCCCGGACAATCCGTTCTACCGGGACTGGGTCGAGACCTATTCCTCCCGGGAGTTCTGCGATCTCGCCGACTGGCTTGTCGGAAAAGTGAACGAGTACGCCGGGGGCGCCTCTGCGCAGCGCAAGGAGTACTGGTACCGGCTCTACGAAACGAGCACCCGCTTCGAATACCTGTTTTTCGACATGAGCTGGAAGAAAGAGGAATGGCCTGCCGCGATCACGTATTCTTCCGGGGGATTCCCCGATGATTGACAAGATCTCTCCCGGCCGCTGGCGCCTCTATGTCATCACGGACGAGTCGGTAAGCCGGGGCCGGTCGCACATCGAGATCGCGGAAGCCGCGATCCGGGGCGGAGCCGATGTCATTCAACTGCGGGACAAGACCGCCTCCGGCGGGAAGCTCTACCAGGTCGCGCTTGCGCTTCGGAAGCTCACCCGGGAGGCGAAGGTCCCGTTCCTCGTCAACGACCGCCTCGATATCGCTCTGGCTACCGACGCCGACGGTGTCCACCTCGGCCAGAAGGATCTGCCCGCGGCCGTGGCGCGCAACATCATGGGGCCCGGCAGGATCCTGGGGGTTTCGGCGGATACGCTGGAGGAAGCCCTCCTGGCGGAGAAGGATGGAGCGGATTACCTGGGGGTGGGCCCGGTGTTCGAGGCCCGGGAAACCAAACCGGATGCCGGGGAGCCTCTCGGCCTGGAACTGATTGCGCGTATCCGGAAGCATTGCCGCCTCCCCATTGTCGCAATCGGAGGGATCGATGCGCAAAATGCGCGGCAGGTGCGGGAGGCGGGGGCGGATTCCGCAGCGGTGATCTCCGCGATCGTTGCGGCGGACGATATCGCACAGGCGGCGCGGGAGCTGAAATCCATCCTGAGCGCCGGGGATCCGGGTCGTTGAAGCGAGGGCGGAAAAGCGTGGGGGAGATCGGGGAATTTTCCCTGATCGACAGGATCGGGAAAATCCTTCCCGCCGCCGGGAGCAAGGATCTCGTGATCGGCATCGGAGACGATACCGCGGTGATCCGGATGGACAAGCGGCGGGCGCTGCTGGTGACCTGCGACATCCAGGTGGAAGGCCGGCATTTCCGGTTCGACCGCATCACTCCTTACCAGCTGGGTCGCCGTGCCATGGCGGTGAACGTAAGCGATATCGCCTCCATGGGGGGAAAGCCCACGTTTGCCCTCGTCTCTCTGGGACTCCCGGGCGCCTTCCCCGTCGCAAGCTACGACCGGTTGTTCGAGGGAATGCGGGATGAACTGCAACGCCACGGGGCCCGGATCGTGGGGGGAAACCTGGCCCGGACCGAAGACGTGCTGATCGTGGACGTCACCCTGATGGGGGAAAACGATCTGTCACGGGTGATGACCCGCGGCGGCGCCCGGGTGGGCGACCGCGTATTCGTCACCGGGAGACTGGGAGCGTCCGGTGCGGGGTTCCAGGCACTGAAGGCGTTCGGGAAGAAAGTTCCCGCAAGGTACCGCCACCTTGTTGCCTGCCACCTTATTCCTTCGCCCCGGGTTACGCTGGGGCGAAGGATCGCGCGCTCCGGCCTAGCCACCGCAATGATCGACCTGAGCGACGGGCTGGCCGGCGACCTGTTCCACATCTGTACCCGGAGCAAGGTGGGAGCGGAAATCTATCCGGACCGCCTGCCGCTTCCGGAACGGATCGGGGAGATCGCGGCAAGGTCCGGCAAATCGGTGATCGACCTTGCCCTGTACAGCGGGGAGGATTACGAATTGCTCTTTACCGCGCCCCCCCGCATACCGGCGCGAAAAATTCGATCCCTCTCCCGTGATCCGGGGATTCCGATCACGGAAATCGGAAAAATCGTGGGGCGCAAAGATGGATACTGCCTGGTCGATTCCCAGGGGACCAGAATCCCTTTGACTCCGGCCGGCTGGGATCATTTCCGGACGCCAGGGGCATTGCGGAAGGATGCGAAACGATGAAAAAGGCGCTCACCATCGCCGGCTCCGACAGCGGCGGAGGAGCAGGCATTCAGGCGGACCTGAAAACGTTTGCGGCATTCGGGGTTTACGGAATGTCCGCCGTAACCGCCCTGACCGCCCAGAACACGGTGGGCGTGCAGGGGATTTTCGACATTTCTCCCGACTTCGTCCGGGAGCAGATCCAAAGCGTCATGACCGATATCGGGGCCGATGCCGCCAAGACCGGGATGCTCTCCAACGCGGCGATCGTCAGGAC
>JBAUKK010000246.1:0-6421 GCA_049577645.1 Candidatus Deferrimicrobiaceae bacterium | reverse complement strand
GCCGAAGAGGCCGGAGAGCTCACCGCTCGCCGTCCCGACCGCGCCGGTCAGGGAGATGCGGGGGAAGAACGCCGCGCGGGCGGCGCCGATGTTGGCGTTGACCCCCTTGAGCCGATGTTCCGCGGCGCGAATGTCGGGCCGGCCCAGGAGCACCTCGGAAGTAAGGCCCGCGGAAATCTCCTCGGGAGGGCGGACGCATCCCAGGCCTTCGGGCAGCAAGTCGCTCGGCACCTTCGCTCCGGACAGAAGGTCCAGGGCGTTCTCATCCTGCGCCGCCAGCTGCATGAAGCGGGCGACGTCGGCACGCGCCGCATCCACGCGCGTCTGGGCGCGCCGCAGATCCAGCTCGGACGAAAGGCCAAGCTCGAAGCGCTGCCGGAACAGGTCGTAGGCGGCCTGCTGGGCTTCCATGGTGGACTCGGACAACCGGAGGTTTTCCCGGTCCGCAGCGAAGACCAGGTAGGCGTTGGCGACGTCGGACACGATCAGGATCTGCATGCTCCGACGGGCCTGCTCCGTGGCCAGGTATTCCTCCAGCGCCCGATCCTTCAGGCTGCGGATCCGTCCGAAGAAATCGATCTCCCAGGAGGGAACGCTCAGGTTGACGTCGTATCGCTCGATCGTGATCGCTCCTCCAGCGCCCCCGAACGCCGAAGCGGGCACTCGCTGCTTCCTCCCGCTGCCGACCGCATCGAGCTTCGGGAACAGCTCGCCGCGCTCGATGCCATAGAGCCCGCGCGCCCGTTCCACGTTCAGGGCGGCCAGTCTCAGGTCCCGGTTGTTGTTCAAAGCCATCCCGATGACCTCTTGAAGCTTTCGGTCGGGGAAGAATTCCCGCCACGCCAGGTCCGCGGCCGCCTTCGCTGCGGGCGCCGTCACGGCATCCCGGTACGCGGGACCCTTCGGCCACTCCGCGGGGACCGGGGCTTCGGGCCGGGCGTAGTTCGGAGCCAGGGAACATCCGGCCAGGAGGACGGCCAAGCCGGCCGGCAGAAGAAGAATTTTCGCGTTCATTTCGCCGGACCTCCGGAGGGAGGGATGTCGGCGCTCGTCGCCGCTCGACGTACGCGGCGCTTCCCGAAGGTGCTTTCGATCAGGACGTAAAAAAGCGGCGCGAAGAGCGTCACCAGGAAGGTGGCGGTCACCACTCCGCCGAGAACGGCGGTGCCGATGGCGTTTTGCGCCCCCGCCCCCGCCCCGCTCGCAAGGGTCAGGGGCAGGACCCCGAATCCCAGGGCCAGCGAGGTCATGACGATGGGACGCAGCCGCAATTTCGCCCCTTCCAGGGTCGCCTCGATCAGCCCCATCCCCGCATCCGCACCGGCCTTTGCGAACTGGACGATCAGGATGGCGTTCTTGCTTGTCAGCCCGAGGGTGGTCAACAGCCCGATCTGGAAATAGACGTCGTTGGGCAACCCCCGGAGAGACGATACGATCACGCCGCCGATCGCTCCCAGGGGAAGGGACAGCATGATGGAAAGAGGAATGGGCCAACTCTCGTACAGTGCCGCCAGACAAAGGAAGATCACGAGGATGGAGAAGGCGTACAGGATGGGCGCCTGGGAACCGGCCATCCGCTCCTGGTACGAGATCCCGCTCCAGTCAAAGCCGATCCCCCGGGGCAGCTTTGCGGCGATCTCCTCCATGGCCTGCATCGCCTCGCCCGAGCTTTTACCCTGCGGCGCCTCGCCCCAGATGTTGATGGATGGGAAAGCATTGTACCGCCGAAGTTGCGGGGCTCCGTAGGTCCAGTGTCCCGAGGCGAACGCGGCAAACGGTGTCATGGCGCCCCCGCTGTTGCGCACGTACACCCGCTCCAGGTCGGTGGGCAACATCCGGTAGGGAGCTTCGGCCTGCACGAACACACGCTTGACCCGTCCGCCCTGGATGAAGTCGTTCACGTAGGCGCTGCCGAAGGACGCCGAGATCGTGTCGTGGATGGCGTCGATGGGAACCCCCAGGGCGCCGGCCTTCTCCCAGTCCACGTCGATCCGGTACTCGGGCACGTCCTCCAGGCCGTTCGGGCGGACGCGGGTCAGCCTCGGGTCCCGGGCGGCCTCGCCGAGCAACTGGTTGCGTGCCGCCATCAACGCCTCGTGGCCCAAGCCCCCACGGTCCTGCAGCTGGAAGTCGAACCCGCCCGATTGGCCCAGCTCGCGGACCGCCGGAGGCGCGAACGCGTACGCCCTGGCATTGCGGATCTTCGAGAGCTCCTTCATGGCGCGCGCCACGACGGCGGTCACCTTCAGGCCCGGACGGTCGCGCAACTTCCAGTCCCGCAGCTTGATGAATGCGAACCCCGAGTTCTGCGCCACTCCGGCGAAGCCGCGACCCGAGATCGTGAAAACGGACTCCACCGACTCTTTTTCGTTCTCCTCGAAGTAGCGACGGACCTGCGCCATGACCTCCTCGGTCTGCTCGAGGGTCGAACCCGCCGGAAGCAGGACCTGGGAGTACATCGACCCCTGGTCTTCGTTGGGGAGATAGGCGGTAGGCATCCGCCGGAACAGCAGTCCCAGGGCCGCGGTGATCAGCAGGAACACAATGAGGAACCGCAGTTTCCGCACAAGCGTGTAGCCGACGAGGTTGATGTAGAGATCCCGGGCCCGGTAAAACATTCGGTCGAACCACCGGAAGAAAGAGCGGAGGAAGGGGATCCCGGTTCCGGCCGTGTCCTCTCCCTTGTGCACCGGCTTGAGAAGCGAAGCGCAGAGAACCGGTGTGAGGATCAGGGCCACGACCACCGACAGAAGCATGGCGGCGATGATGGTCACGGAAAACTGGCGATAGATGACCCCGGTGGAACCGCCGAAGAACGCCATGGGACCGAACACGGCCGAGAGCACCAGCCCGATACCGATCAGGGCGCTGGTGATCTGGTCCATGGACCTGGCGGTGGCCTCCCTGGGCGGGAGTCCGTCCTCGCTCATGATCCGTTCGACGTTTTCCACCACTACGATGGCGTCGTCCACCAGGAGGCCGATGGCGAGCACCATCGCAAACATGGTCAACATGTTGATGGAGAACCCAAACAGTCCCAGCACCGCGAAGGTACCCAGGATCACCACCGGGACCGCGATGGTCGGGATCAGCGTGGCCCGGAGGTTCCCCATGAACAGGTACATCACGAGGAAGACCAGTACGATCGCCTCGAACAGGGTCTTGACCACTTCCTGGATGGCCACCTTCACGAAGGGCGTCGTGTCATACGGATAGATGGCCTTCATCCCCGGGGGAAAGTATCTGGCCATCTCGGCAATTTTCGCCTTGACCGCATCGGCGGTGGACAGAGCGTTTGCACCGGCGGCCTGCCGGACCGCAAGGGCGGCTGCGGGCTTGCCGCCGAACAGAATGTTGGATCCGTAACGCTCTGTGCCCAGTTCCGTCCGTCCCACGTCCCGCACGCGCACGGTGGAGCCGTCGGGGTCGACGCGCAGGGGGATGGCGCCGAACTCCTCCGGCGTGCGGAGCAGGGTCTGGACGACGACGGACGCGTTCAACCGCTGGCCTTTGACCGCAGGCGCCCCCCCGAACTGGCCTGCGGAAACCTCCACGTTATAGGACCGTAGGGCGCGGACGACGTCGACCGTCGTCAGGCGGTACGCGGTCAGCTTGCCGGGGTCGAGCCAGATCCGCATGGCATACGGGGAACTGAAGGTCTCCACCTCGCCCACGCCGGGCACCCGCGAGAGCACCTTCTCCATGTTGGACTGGGCGTAGTCGCCCAGGTCGAACGTATCCATGCTTCCGTCTTCCGAGACGAGGCCCACGACCAGCAGCCAGTTCCGGGTGGACTTGCTCACCGTGACCCCCTGGCGCTGCACCACCTCCGGCAGGCTCGCCATGGCGAGCTGGAGCTTGTTCTGCACCTGGGCCCAGGCCAGGTCCGGATCGGTCCCCGGAGCAAAGGTAAGCTCGATCCTCCCGGCACCGGACGCATCGCTGGTCGCGGACATGTACAACAGCTTGTCGAATCCGATCATCTTCTGCTCGATGATCTGGACAACGCTGTCCTCCACCGTCTGAGCGGAGGCACCGGGGTAGAACGCGGTAATGGCGATCGACGGCGGGGCGATGGGCGGATACTGCGAGATCGGCAGGTTGTAGATCGCCAGGCCGCCTGCCACCATCATGATGATGGCGATGACCCAGGCGAAGACGGGGCGGTCCAGAAAAAATCGCGAAAGCATCACGCCCCCCCGTTCGAACCCACGGCCGGCCGGCCCGCACCCCCAGGTGTCGCGCCTCGCTCCCCTCCGGAATCCAGAGGTACCACGTTCACGGAGGCGCCGGGCCGCACGTTCTGTAATCCCTCGACGATCAACCGGTCGCCGGGCGACAGTCCGGAGGCGACGAGCCATCTGTCGTCGATGGCCCGGTCAAGGCGAAGCATCCGCTGTTCGACCTTGCCCGCCCCGTCCACGATGAGCGCCAAGGGATTCCCCTTCGGGTCGCGCGCGACCGCCTGCTGGGGAACCAGGATGGCCCGCTCGTTGACGCCTTCCGTCAACACCGCCCGGACGTACATGCCCGGCAGCAGGACGCCGTCCGGGTTCGGGACGATGACCCGCAGGGTGACGGACCCGGTCATTGGATCCACCGAAACGTCCCGGAACTGAAGCGTTCCTTCCAAAGGATAGGGCGTGCCGTCCTCGAGGATGATCTTGACCTTGTTCTGCTTCGTCCCGTTTCTCTTGAGGCGGCGGTCTGCCAGGCGGCGCTTCAAACGCAACAGTTCGGTGGTGGCCTGGGGAATGTCCACATAAATGGGATCCAGCTGCTGGATGGTGGCCAGGGCCACGGGCTGATGCGCCGCCACCAGGGCGCCCTCCGTCATGTTGGACTTGCCGATGCGGCCGGAGATGGGCGCGGTGAGACGTGTGTATCCCAGGTTGATGCGGGCCGTCTCGACCGTCGCTTTCCCCAATTGGACTTCGGCCTCGGTCTGCTTGAGCGCTGCCGCCGCGTCGTCGTAGTCCTGCCGGCTGACCGCATTGTCGGCAAGTGCTTCCCGGTAGCGTCCCGCTTTCGATCGGACCGCCGGCAGGTTGGCCTCGGCCTTGCCCAGGGAGGCCATCGCATTCTCGAACACCGCCCGGAAGGGGGCGGGATCGATCTGGTAGAGTGCCTGGCCGGCTGTAACTTCGGCGCCTTCCGAAAACAGACGCCTCTGGATGAGCCCGTTCACCTGAGGGCGGATTTCGGCGATCCGGTACGCGGAGGTGCGACCGGGCAGTTCCGTGGTCAGCACGACTCGCTGTGTTCCGACGGTCACGGTCGCGACTTCCGGAACGGGTGGCGGAGCGGCCGGCCGCCCATCCGTGTTCTGGCAGCCCCCGAGCAGAAGACTGCTCGCCAGGGCGATGAATGCCGCCACCTGTTTCCGTCGTTCCCACCCCCTAATGTCGAATCGCATCGGAACCCCCCAAGGTCGATGGATGAGCGTATTCGGTTCGCAAAGGCCTATACGTTCGCGAAATCCCGGGCAAGCAATCCCCGGAAGAAAATGTCCAGGATGGCGTCCGGAGAATCCGGGAAAGGATGGCGTTCGGGCGCTTCAATCCACAACAGAAGAAAGGCGTTGATAACGGTGTCGAGAGCTACGGCGAGCTGGTAGGGGCTGGCGATCTTCCGGAAACGTCTCTTCCTGATGCCGTCGTCGAATACCAGGGCAAGTCGTTCCAGGAAATCGTAATAGCGTTTACGCACCTCGTCGTTCAGGCTTGCCTTGAGGTTGTAGCTCGCTCCCCTGCTCTCGGCGATGTACAGGCGAATGAAGGGAAGGTTGGCGGAAAACAACTCCCCCTTCGTCCGCACGTAATTCCGCAGCCTCTCGATCTCGTCCCCCGGGGCTTCGATCGCCTGCAGGAGGGCGTCGTGGAACCGGTCGGACTGTTCCAGCACAAGGGCCTGGTAGAGGTCCTCCTTGTTCCGGAAGAACTTGTAGAGCGTTCCGATGGCGAACTCGGCCCTCTGGGCGATCTCGTGCATGGAGACATTGTGGTATCCCCTCTCCGAGAACAGCTCGAGCGCGGCGGCGAGCATTTCCTGGCGCTGCCGCAATTTCTCCCGTTCCCGCCTCGGGAGCTTTTGCTCTCTCATCGCCGTATCCTCCGCCGGGCCGCCCTGCAACCGAACAATACGAACATAGCGTCGCATTATGAAATTGTACGTCACGTTTGTCAAGGGAAACCGACAGGGAAACCGCACCCCAGGCGCACCCGGAGATTTCGCGGGAAATTCCAAATCAGCACAACTGATTGAAAAAACTGGCGCCCTGAGGGATTCGACCGATGGGGCTCGTCGGCGCCGCCTCCGGTTCGAACCCCCTTTCGCGTGGCGGGATAAAGAATGGCGCGCCATTCCAGATGAAAATGGGCACCACTGGGCGGAAACTATTTCTTTACCGTAACGTCAAACC
>JBAUKK010000245.1:0-6127 GCA_049577645.1 Candidatus Deferrimicrobiaceae bacterium | reverse complement strand
GGGATCTCCGTCTCCGTCTTCGCCTCCCTCATCTATTTCCCCCATGCGTTTTTCAGCCTCGTGGCGCGCGATCCGGGGGATGCCCTGGAGAAGGGGCTGGAGATCCTCCTGTATAATATCGTGGCGGTGGTGGCGGGATTGCTCGTCGACCGGGAGCGCCGGGAGCGGGAGACGCAGCAGCGGCTTGCGAAGAAGCTCTCCGAGGCGCTCGAGGAACAGCGGCGGATCGAGTCGCAGCTCATCCGGGCGGGAAGGCTCGGGGCGCTGGGGGAACTTACGGCGGGGATCGCACACGAAATCAAGAACCCGCTTCACACGATGAAGGGTACGGCCGAGATTCTCCGGGATGCGATTCCCCCCGAAGCTCCGGAGCGCCGGATGCTGGACATCCACATGGAGGAGATCGACCGGCTGGCACAGACCGCCGAGAGATTCTTAACCTTCGCCAGGCCGGCCCCTTCCGACCGGAGGCCGCTCGACCTGCGGGAGGTGGTGCAGCGCGTCGCTTCTCTGGTCGAAACGCAGGCCCGCAGGGAAGGAGTGACGACGGAGGTCACCCCGTATGACGGGGGAGAGCCCCCTGTCGTAATGGGGGACGCCGACCAGCTGACCCAGCTGCTGCTCAACATCGCCATCAACGGCGTGCAGGCGATGGTCGGCCGGGGAGGCGGAACGCTTTCCTTCTCCGTTTTCCCCGAGCGTCACGGCGGGAAAGGATACTTCTGCGTCGGCCTCAGAAACGATGGACCGCCGATCCCCGGGGATCATCTGGAACGGATCTTCGATCCCTTCTACACGACGAAGGACGGCGGGACGGGTCTGGGGCTCTCCATCTGCTCCCGGATCGCAGATCAGCACGACGGACTTCTATCCGTCCGCAATCGTCCGGGAGGCAGGGGAGTGGAGTTCACCCTTGCCCTCGCGGCCGAAGGGAGAGATCTTGCCTGATACGATTCCCTTCTCCCATACGGCATATCCGGCGGGAACGCGAAGGTCGGGGGGAAGATTCCGAATTCTGACCGTGATGCTCCTGCTCGGAGCCCTGCTCCTTTCCGGCTGTGAAAAACGGAAGGAGACGGGGGGCGATGGCGCGGGATCCCCGCGTCCGGCGGACCTGTCGGGGAGAAAGATCCGCGTCGTGGCGACCATCGGGATGATCACCGATATCGTCGAGCAGGTGGGGGGAGAGCGGGTCCAGGTGGACGGCCTGATGGGCCCCGGCGTCGATCCGCACCTGTACAAGGCGAGTGAAGGGGATGTCACCCGAATGGCGGGGGCGGATATCATTTTCTATGGCGGACTTCATCTCGAGGGAAAGATGACCGAGGTGTTCGAACGGATAAGGGGGAAGATTCTCGCGGTCGCCGTCACCGACGGGATCGACCGGGCCCTTCTGCTCAGGCCTCCCGAATTCAAGGGGGCGTACGATCCCCACGTCTGGTTCGACGTCACGCTCTGGATGAAGGCTGTGGAACGCGTGGCGGAAACGCTTGCGCAGATCGATCCGAAGAGCGGGGAAACCTACCGGAGGAACGCGAGGACGTACCTGGAAAAGCTGTCGGAACTGCACGAATACGTCCGGCGGCGGGCAGGGAGTCTGCCGCCTTCCCACCGGGTGCTCATCACGGCGCACGACGCGTTCAATTACTTTGGCAGGGCGTACGGGATCGAGGTGCACGGGGTGCAAGGAATCAGCACCGTTTCCGAGGCCGGCACCGCGGACATAAAGACGCTGGCGAACCTGATCGTGGAAAAACGGATTCCCGCCGTCTTCGTCGAAACGTCCGTGCCTCCCCGCACCATCGAGGCGGTCAAGGAGGCGGTGCGCGCCCGGGGATTCGACGTAAAGATCGGGGGAAACCTGTATTCCGACGCCATGGGGAATCCGGGCACCCCGGACGGGACGTACATCGGGATGGTGCGACACAACATCGACACGATCGTATCGGCGTTATCGCAGTGAACGGGAGACGCGGCAAAGGATATCCAGGGCGGGGGAGATGGTGACATTCCGGGACAAAGGCGTTGGGGAAGAAAAGTCCGGCACAGACGCGGGGACGGAGCCTGCCATCCGGGTGGAAGACCTGACGGTGGCATACGGGGAGAAGCCGGTCTTGTGGGACGTGGACATGGGAGTTCCCGCCGGCGTGCTGATGGCGGTCATCGGGCCGAACGGCGCGGGGAAGACGACGCTGATCAAGGCGATCATGGGGCTCGTCCAGCCCGTGGCGGGGTATGTCTCGATCTTCGGGAAACCGTACCTGGACCAAAGGCGCCTGGTGGGGTACGTACCGCAGCGAAACAGCGTGGACTGGGATTTTCCCACGTCCGTCCTCGACGTGGTCATGATGGGGCGATACGGAGTGCTGGGTTGGCTCAGCCGCCCCGGGCGCGCGGAGCGGAAGGCGGCCATGGAAGCGCTTACGAAGGTCGGGATGGCGGACCTGGCCGGCCGCCAGATCAGCCAGCTCTCGGGGGGGCAGCAGCAGCGCGTCTTTCTCGCGCGCGCGCTGGTCCAGGATGCCCGCGTCTACCTCATGGACGAGCCTTTCCAGGGGGTCGATGCGACCACGGAGCGGGCGATCGTCACGCTTCTCAAGGAAATGCGGTCGGAGGGAAAGACGGTCGTGGTCGTGCACCACGACCTGCAGACTGTCCCGGAATATTTCGACTGGGTCACCCTTCTCAACGTCCGCTGTGTCGCCAGCGGACCCGTGGAAGAGGCGTTCGTCGACCGGAATCTTCGGCTCACGTATGGGGGGAGGGTATCGTACCTTACCCATCACGCTCCCGAGGAGACGTTCGGGACCCCGGAAGAGTAGCGGAGAAAGCACCGTGGACATCGTGAGGTTTGTCGGCAACCTGTTTGCGGACTACACGCTTCGTCAGGTGGCGATGGGCGCCGCGATGCTGGGGATCGTCAACGGGGTCCTCGGTTCGTTCGCCGTCCTCAGGAAGCAGAGTCTCTTGGGGGACGGTATTTCCCACGCGGCGCTGCCCGGGATCGCCCTGGCGTTCCTGCTTACCGGCAGCAAATCCTCCCTCGCGCTGCTTCTGGGTGCCGCTGCGGCGGGGTGGGTCGGCACCCTGCTCATCATGAGCATCGTGAAGAACACCCGGGTGAAGTACGACAGCGCCCTGGGGCTGGTCCTGTCGGTATTCTTCGGCTTCGGCCTCGTCCTACTCACCTACATCCAGAAGATGCCCGTCGCGACGCAGGCGGGGCTCGACAAGTTTCTCTTCGGGCAGGCTGCCACCCTCCTGCGGAAGGACGTGATGACCATCGGCCTCCTGGGGGGGGTCGTGCTGGTCTTTCTCCTTCTCTTCTGGAAGGAATTCAAGCTCGTAAGCTTCGATCCCGACTTCGCGTTCAGCCTCGGCTTCCCGGTTCGGATCCTGGACGTCCTCCTCACGACGCTGCTCGTCATCGCAATCGTGATCGGACTCCAGACAGTAGGCGTCGTTCTGATGAGCGCCATGGTCGTCGCACCTGCCGCGGCGGCCCGGCAGTGGACGGACCGGCTGGGGGTCATGGTGACGGTATCGGGGATCTTTGGTGCGCTGGCGGGGGTAAGCGGGGCGCTTGTCAGCAGCCAGGCGGCGCGCATACCGACCGGACCGACGATCGTTCTCTGCGCGAGCGTGATCGTGCTTTTTTCCCTTCTGCTGGCCCCGAACCGCGGGATGGTGTGGGGCTGGGTGCGGGAGCAGGTAAACCGGCGGAAGCTGCAGACGGAGGCCGTGCTGAGCGACCTGTATGTCCTCGCGAACCAGCACCAGGAGCCCGGTCACGTCCACCCGATCGAGGTCTTGCGCACCATGGCGCACGGCCACGGGGGCGTGGACCGAAGCCTCAAGGTGCTTAAAGAACGCGGGCTCGTGCAGGAAACCGGATCGGGAGAGTGGGCTCTCACACCTCCGGGAATGGAGGAGGCGGAACGACTCTCGCGTCAGTGGAGGGAAACGTCGTGACCGCGCCGCAGATCGAGATCCAGCTCATCGCTTCCGCGGTCGCCGTGTCCTGTGCCTTGCCGGGGTGCTTCCTGATCCTGCGCCGGATGGCCATGATGAGCGACGCCATCAGCCATTCCATCCTGCTCGGGATCGCGGTGGGGTTCTTCGTGGTCCGGGATCTTGCTTCCCCGCTTCTCGTGCTCTCCGCGGCCCTGACGGGCGTCGTGACCGTGAGTCTGGTGGAGATCCTCACCAGAACGAAGCGTGTCCGGGAGGACGCCGCGATCGGCCTGATCTTTCCGGCGCTGTTCAGCATCGGGGTGATTCTTATCTCCCGTTATGCGGGGAATGTCCACCTGGACGTGGATGCCGTACTACTGGGGGAGCTCGCCTTCGCGCCCTTCAACCGCCTGTCTGTCCTGGGGTACGACATCGGGCCCAAGGGACTCTACTTGATGTCCGGGATCCTGCTCCTGAACCTTTTCTGTATCTTTACCTTCTACAAGGAGCTGAAACTTTCCACGTTCGATGCGGGGTTGGCCGGCGCGCTCGGGTTTTCCCCCGTGATCATCCATTACGGTTTGATGACCATCGTATCGATCACGGCCGTGGGAGCCTTCGACGCGGTGGGATCGGTTCTCGTGGTGGCGCTCATGATCGCCCCTCCGGCGACTGCCTACCTGATCACCGACCGGTTGTCCTATCTGCTTGCGGCAAGCTCCCTGATCGGGGTGATCTGCGCCATATCGGGGTACTGGGTGGCGCACGCCCTGGACGTCTCCATCGCCGGCTCCATGGCCACGATGACCGGCGTATTCTTCGTGGCGACCTTCCTGGCCGCGCCGGACCGCGGCCTGGTTTCGATCTTCGTCCGGCGCGCCCGTCAGCGGGTCGAGTTCGCCCAGACGATGCTGCTCGTTCACCTGTACAATCACGAGGCCCTTTCCGGTGTTGAGAGGGAGAACCACATGGACCATCTCCACGAACATCTGAAGTGGGATCCTGACTTCGCCAGGCGGATCGTCGGCGCCGCCGAACGGAAAGGTGGGATCTCCCGTGACGGAGCTCTTCTATTGCTGACCGAGAAGGGCAGGGAAACGGCGCGGCAGGCGATCGTGGGGTGACAGGAAATCCTCCATCGAGGCCCGGTCCCCCAAGGTCCTCCGGGAGGTGGTCAGGCGGGGGAAATCGCCCGTGTGGACCGGTATGGTCATGACCTTTGCCACGCAAGCCAGGCGGACAGGATCTTCTTCACCGTGGGGGTAAGACGGGTACGGTTGTAGGCATCGGCAAGCTTCTTGATCACCTCTCCCTGGGTCGGGTAGGGGTGAATGGTTTTTCCGATGGCGGAAAGCCCGAGGCCGGCGGTGATGGCAAGGGAAAATTCGTTGATCATTTCCCCGGCGTGGCTTGCGACGATGGTGGCTCCCAGGATCGTGTCGCTCCCCTTGCGCAGATGGACGCGGGCGAACCCTTCCGCCTCCCCGTCGAGAAGCGCCCTGTCCACATCCGATAAGGGAACCGTCAGGGTGACGACCGGAATCCCCTTCTCTTTCGCATCGCCCTCATACATCCCCACGTGGGCGATCTCCGGATCGGTGTAGGTGCACCACGGCACGACAAGGGCGGAACTTTTCTGCCGCCCCAGGACGAGGGCGTTGGCGATCAGGATGCGGGCGAGGGCGTCGGCGGTATGGGTGAACTTGTAGGGGAAGCAGATGTCGCCCGCGGCATAGACGCGGGGATTGGACGTCTGGAGCTTGTCGTTGACCTGGACTCCCCGCCTCGGATCGTACGTAATTCCTGCCGACTCCAGGTTCAGGCCGTCCACGTTCGGGGCACGCCCGATGCCGACGAGGATCTCGTCGACGCGAATCTCTTGTTTGCTCCCCTCCTGCTCGACATGAAGGATTTTTTCTCCTCCTTCCGTCGAGACCTTTACGACTTTCGCGTTCAGGATCAGGTCCACCCCTTCCGCCACAAAAGCGTCCTGCACAATGCCGGCGGCGTCCGGGTCTTCCCGGGGAAGGATATGGGACCCCATCTCGAAGAGGGACACCCGGCTCCCGAGGCGTCCGAACGCCTGGGACAGTTCGCATCCGATCGGCCCGCCCCCGATGACGGCGAGCCTTTCCGGGAGTTCGGTCAGGGAGAAAACCGTTTCGTTGGTGAG
>JBAUKK010000244.1:0-5740 GCA_049577645.1 Candidatus Deferrimicrobiaceae bacterium | reverse complement strand
GCAAAAACCTGATGGGATCGATGGATAAGGCCGAAAAAGGGAAAGAAAAGCTGCTGTTCAAGGAGTTCGTCGATCTGGCCAAATCCAAGGGCGGGGGGTGGGTCGACTACATGTGGCCCAAGCCGGGCGAGGAAAAACCTTCGAAGAAGATCAGTTACATCTACCGGGTTCCAGGCAAGGAGCTGTTCGTAGGCGCGGGCATATACGAATAAGGAACGGGCGGCGGGGCCGGGCCGGTGCGGTCCCGCCCGCTTAATCGATGCGACCCGTAGCGGAACGAATGTTCCCGCCGGATTGCGGTGTATTTCCCACTCCGCATCCTCCCGCCGGGGGTCCCCCGGGGTCTCCCGGGCTGCGGAAACCCGTAATGGGGAGAGTATGAACTACCAGCCCATCGAGAATTACGGTGTCATCGGAGACCTGCACACGGTCGCTCTCGTCGGTATGGACGGCTCGATCGACTTCATGTGTTCCCCGGATTTCAGCTCCCCGACGATCTTCGCCGCGATCCTCGATCACGAAAAAGGAGGACGGTTCCGCATCGCTCCTGTTCTCGACGGTGCGCGGCAGAAACAACTCTATCTACCCGACTCGAATATCCTCCTTTCCCGGTTCCTTTCGAAGGAGGGTGTCGCCGAGATATCGGATTTCATGGTGACCGAGGACAACAGGGAGCACTGGCACGATCTCGTCCGCCGTGTGAAGACGGTAAGGGGGGAGATTCGTTTCCGAATGGTGTGCGATCCGCGATTCGACTACGGGCGTCGAGGGCACCGATTGGAGATCCGGGACGGGGAGGCCATCTTCCATCCCGAGGGAAAGGAGCTCCAGGCGCTTAGACTCCGGTCGGAGATTCCGCTCCGGGGGGAGAACGGGGCGGCCACCGCCGAGTTTACGCTTCGCGCGGGGGAGACCGCTTCCTTCGTTCTCGAGGAGGCGCGGGCAAGTGGGGAGTCCCCCTCCCGCGGGGAAGACTACGTACCCCGCTCGTTCAAGGAGACGCTCAACTTCTGGCATCGGTGGGTAGCCCGCTCGAACTACCGGGGACGGTGGCGCGAGATGGTGAACCGGTCCGCCCTCACGTTGAAACTTTTGACTTCCCTACATCATGGTTCGATCGTCGCAGCCCCGACGTTCGGCCTCCCGGAGGAGATCGGGGGAGCTCGCAACTGGGACTACCGGTACACGTGGATTCGCGACGCCTCCTTCACTCTTTATGCGCTGATACGCCTCGGGTATACGGAAGAGGCGTCGGCTTTCATGCGATGGATCGAAAAGCGCTGCGGGGAGCTGGGGCCCGACGGGTCGTTGCAGGTCATGTACGGGATCGACGGGCGGCACGACCTGACCGAGGAGATCCTTCCCCATTTCGAGGGCTATCGGAAATCCTCGCCGGTTCGGATCCGGAACGGCGCCTACAACCAGCTCCAGCTCGACATCTACGGCGAGCTCATGGACTCGGTCTACCTGTACGACAAGTACGGCGAGCCGATCCATTATGATCTCTGGGTGAATCTCGTCCGTCTGATCGACTGGGTGTGCACGAACTGGCAGAGGAAGGACGAGGGGATCTGGGAGATCCGTTCCGGGCGAAAGGAGTTTCTGTATTCCCGCCTCATGTGCTGGGTGGCGATAGACCGGGGCATCAGGCTTGCCCGGAAGCGGTCCCTGCCCGCCCCGTTCGACAGGTGGTACAAGGCCCGGGACACGATCTACCGGGATATCTTCGGGAACTTCTGGGACTCCCGTCGAAAGTCCTTCGTCCAGTCGAAGGGCTCCACGGTGCTCGACGCCGCGAATCTGCTGATGCCGTTGGTGAAGTTTCTGGGCCCCACGGATCCCCGGTGGCTCTCCACTCTGAGGGCGATAGAGGAAGATCTCGTCGAGGACTCGCACGTCTACCGGTACCGGCTCGCCGGCGGGTCCTCCGACGGCCTTAAGGGCGAGGAGGGGACGTTCACCATGTGCTCCTTCTGGTACGTCGAGTGTCTTTCCCGCGCCGGGGAAGTCCAGAAGGCGCGGTTCTTCTTCGAGAAGATGCTCGGGTACGCAAACCATCTGGGGCTCTTCTCGGAGGAGCTGGGACCGAGCGGAGAGCATTTGGGCAACTATCCCCAGGCATTCACCCACCTGGGCCTGATCAGCGCGGCCCACAACCTCGACCGGAATCTGACGGCGTCCCGCGGGTAATCCCGGAAGGCGTCGACTTCGAACAGTCCCTCGTACACGGTCTGTTGGCCTGTACCGAACTATGAGAATATGGTGATTACCGATTGCGGTCCTTACGGTCAGGATAACGCAAAACAGGAGTCGTTCGGCGTCCGGGGAGGGGCGGAATGACCGCGAAGATTTCGGAGGAACCCCCCGTTCTCATTCCCGAGAACGAGATCCGCCGCCGGGTCGGGGAGCTCGCCCGGCAGGTGTCCGCGGATTACGCGGCAGCGGAAGAGCTGCATCTGGTCGGTGTGCTGAGGGGTTGTTTCATTTTCCTCGCCGATCTCTCCCGGCTCCTCACCGTTCCGCGGCAGATCGATTTCATGGCCATTGCCACCTACTGGAAGAATGCAGCGCCGTCGGGCGCCGTGCGCCTCATCATGGATCTCCGAACGAACATCGCGGGGAAGCACGTTCTGATCGTCGAGGATATCGTCGACACCGGAAACACGCTCGAGTACCTCATGAGCAATCTGCTTCCCCGCAAGCCGGCCACCCTGAAGACCTGTGTGCTGCTGCGGAAGCCGGAACGCCTCGAAAGGGACGTGAAGATCGATTATCTCGGGTTCGACATCCCCGACCGGTGGGTCGTGGGATACGGGCTGGACTGCGCGGACCGGCATCGCGCCCTTCCGTATATCGGCGTTGTGAAGACGGATTGATCCATTCGCCGCGGGAGAGCCCCACCCGCTTTGGCCATTTGGGGAACTGTTCGGGGAAAGGGGGTTGGATGGACAGGGATGATCAGGGAAGGAAGGAAGGGCCGGGGGAGGAGAGCTTCCCGGACCTGCTGGAAGGGGCCTTCCCCGAGCCTGCCCGCCTGGAGCCGGGTGAGAAGGTCACATCGAGGATCATCGGAATCACCTCGGAGTACATCTTTCTCGATCTGGGAAGGAAAGGGGAGGGATGCCTCGAAAGGAAGGAATTCCTTGACGCGGACGGGAACCTCACCGTCCGGGAAGGCGAAACCGTCCAGGCGTATTTTCTCGGGATGAAAAACAACGAGATGTGGTTCGCCACGAAGATCGGCGGCGAAGCGGTCGGGCAGACGCAGATGGAAGACGCCTGGCGAAACGGCATTCCGGTAGAGGGGCATATGGACAAAGAGGTCAAGGGGGGCTTCTCCGTGCGGATCGCCGGAGGACTCCGGGGGTTCTGCCCGTTTTCCCAGGCGGGCTCCGCTACGGTAGAGAGCCGGGGAGAAACGATCGGGAAAAAGCTTCTTTTCCGGATTACGCAGTATGACGGGAGAGGCCGCAACATCGTCCTTTCGCACCGTGCCGTGCTGGAGGAAAAACGCCGGGAGGAACGGGAATCCCTCAAGGGAACCCTACGGGAAGGGATGACGGTTCGGGCCAGGGTCACCTCCGTCAGGGAATTCGGAGCGTTCGTGACCGCAGGCCCCCTCGAGGGGTTGGTGCCGGCGTCCGAGGTCGGCTGGGAGCGTGGGGGTGATATCCGGGAGAAGCTGACCGCGGGGCAGGAGGTGGAAGTCGAGGTCATGCATCTCGATTGGGAAAACGAGCGTTTTACATTCAGCATGAAGAAGACGCTGGCCGACCCGTGGGAGCGTATCGAGGAAAAATACCCCGAGGGATCGCAACACACCGGGAAGGTGTCGCGCCGGGCCGCATTCGGGATCTTCGTAAACCTGGAGCCGGGGGTGGACGGTCTCCTCCACATCTCCCACCTGGGGGAAGGAAGGCGGATCCGCAACATGGGCGAGACCGGTAAGGAGGGAGAGGAAATTCCGGTGAAGGTGGATCGGGTGGATAAGGAAAAAAGGAGGATCTCTCTTTCCCTTCCGGAGAACGAGACCGATGAGGGGCGAACGGCCGATTCGGAGGATTATCGGCGATACTTCGTCAAGGAGGCATCTCCTCCCCTGGGGTCGCTGGGCGAGGCATTGAAAGCGAAACTGGAGGAGAAAAGGAAAAAATAGACGAACGGAATTTCCTTCAGTTATCGAGAACTTCCCTCACCTTGCTGGTGAGGTCATGAGGCGTAAATGGCTTGAAAAGAAAAGGATATTCCTCAGCCAAATCGTCCCGCTTTCCCAGGACGGCTTCCGAGTAGCCACTGATCAGCAGCACCTTGATCCCCGAGTAAAGGGAAGCGGCTTGTTCCGCAAGGCTCTTGCCTCCCATCCGCGGCATGACAACATCAGAAAGAACAAGGTGTACCGGTTTACCGAACCGGGACAGGAGCGCAAGCGCTTCTTCCCCGTTGGGAGCATCGAGTACCGTGTACCCTACGTCCTCCAGGGTTTCCCTTACGATTGTCCTGACCGGTTCCTCGTCCTCCACCAGAAGGATCGTTTCCACCCCCCGCGGGATTTCCAGGGGGACCTCGACGCCTTCCGGCACCGACTCCGCATCCGTTACCCGGGGGAGCCAGATCGTGAACGTCGACCCTTTTCCCGGCTCGCTCTCTACCTGGATGTCCCCGCCGCTTTGCCGGATGATGCCGTACACCGTCGCCAGCCCGAGTCCCGTACCCTTTCCCACTTCCTTGGTGGTGAAGTACGGTTCGAATATATGGGAGATGGTCTCCTCGTCCATCCCGATCCCGTCGTCCTGGAACATGATCTTTACGTACTGACCTGCCGGGAGATTCACGTGCCGGGCGATGGCGGATTCGTCCAGGATCTCCTCCGCGGTTTCGATGTGCAGCCTGCCCCCCTTTGCCATCGCGTCCCGCGCATTCAGCGCCACATTGACGACCACCTGCTCTATCTGGCCCGGATCCGCTTTCACTTTCCCGACATTGCTGCCGAGGATCGTCACGAGGTCGATGTCCTCCCCGATCAGGCGCCGGAGCATCTTGTCCATGTTGGATACGATCCGGTTCAGGTCCAGGATATGGGGCTGGAGGATCTGCTTGCGGCTGAAAGCGATCAGCTGCTGCGTCAACCGGGTGGCGCGGTGACCAGCCTTCCCGATCTCATCGAGTCCCTTGGAGACGTGTTCGGGGTTTCCGCTGCGCTTCTTCGTCAGCCCGACGTACCCCGTAATTACCGTCATAAGATTGTTGAAATCGTGTGCGATCCCACCCGCCAGCCTTCCCACGGCCTCTATTTTCTGGGATTGGCGTAATTGCTCCTCGAGCTCCTTCCGCCCGGTTACGTCGCGGGCGAAAATCTGGAGAGCGGCGTTACCGAGGTACTCGATCGGTACGGCCGATATCTCCATATCCACGGGGGTCCCGTCGAGGCGGAGATATTTCTCCTCGATCGAAGGAATTTTCCGCCCCTTTTCCTGTTCCATGCGGACCCGATCCGCGGCCGACTTCCGGCTGTCCGGGTGGAGGAAGTCCAGAACCGGCTTCCCCAAAAGATCCTTGTGGCTGGCGGCGCCGAAAAGCTCCACTCCCGCGGTGTTGATGAAAACGAATTTTCCCTCCTGCTGGATGTAGATCGTCTCCGGGGAAAGTTCCACCAGGTCCTGGTACTGCTCCTTGCTCTCCCGGAGGTAGTCTTCCGCCCGTTTTCTCTCCAGCAGGATGACGATGGCAAGCCAGAGCACGG
>JBAUKK010000243.1:0-6167 GCA_049577645.1 Candidatus Deferrimicrobiaceae bacterium | reverse complement strand
GGACTGGTTTCTCGCGGACACGATGGCAATCCCGTTGCGCCGCTCGAAGATCATCTCGAATCGCCGTGCGAGCCCCTTGTCCAGGCTTGCCGCCACGACCGACTTTTTCGTCTGAAGTTGGGAGATGTCCTTGTCGAACTTTGCCATCCTCGCCTCGATGTCCACCATGCGCTCGCGGTATCGGGCGCCCACCTCCTCGACATCCGCCGACAGGTCCGCGAGGCGCTTCTCCACCTCCTCGTACCGCGCAAGGACCGCGAGAAGTTCCTCCTCGCGCGCCGCGTTGGTCCGCTTCGTCCCCTCGATCTCCTTCAGCATCGCGTAGTATTCCTTGTTGGTCTTGATCGACATCAGCTTCGCCTTGGCTCGTTCGACCTTGTCCCCCTCCTCCTCGATATCCCGTTCCTTCTCCCTCTTCTCCTTCTGGAGTTGCTCGAACTCCTGCTTGGCGGCGAGAAATTTCGCTTCCCTCTCTTCAAAGAGACTTTTCAGGTCGGCCACTTCGAGGGGGATTTTCTGCTTCTCGTTTTCCGCCATCCGAGACCGGCTCATGATGTCCTGCAGGTCGAGCAGGATCTTCACATTCTTCATCACCGCTCCATCCCTCCTGTTTTCTTCGGCCGGAAAGGCCGCAGTGGCTCGCTCTCCATGATCACGCGGGTCGCGACCTTCCCGCCGAACCGCGTTGCGATCACCCGTCGAAACTCCGGAAGAATCCACTTCTCCCCCGATCCGTGCCCGATGTCCGCCACCGTCATCTCGCCGGCGGCCGCCTCGAGTGCCTGATGGTACTTGATGTCCGCCGTGAGAAACAGGTCGGCTCCCGCGGCCCTCGCCGCCCCCGCGAACTCCGAACCGCTTCCCCCCACCACCGCGATCCTGCGGATACGTCGTTTCCGCGGCCCCGCCACCTTGATCCACGATGGCCGCACGGCCCGGTGCACTTCCGTAAGGACCGCTGCGAGGGGGGCCTCCCGTTCCCTGTCCCCGACGGCCCCGATCCCGCCCCCAAGGGCTCCTCCCTTAAGCGAATAGACGTCGATCGCCGGCTCCTCGTACGGGTGAGCGTTCCGAACGCCGCTCAGGACCCCCGGCAGGAGACTCCCCGCCACGACCGACTCCAGGCGTACCTCCTCTACCCTCTCCTCGATTCCGGGCCTGCCCAGGAACGGCTTCGCTCCCTCCGCGGGGAAAAACGTTCCCGTCCCGAAAGACTGAAACGAGCACCGGGTGTACGCGCCGATTCGGCCGCCGCCCGCCTCCGACAGCGCGGCGAGGACGGCAGCGGCATGGTCGGGCGGGACGAACACGACGACCTTGCATGCGTCGGACGGTTCGCCGGGGAGGAGGGGGCGGATCTTCCGCAATCCGATCCTGCGCGCGAGGGCATGGGAGACTCCTCTTGCGGCAACATCGGCATTCGTGTGGGCCGATATGACCGCCACCCCCATCCGGACAAGCTCGTGGACGGTTGCGGAGGCGGCCTGGTCGGAACGGATCGACGTAAGGGCGGAATAGATCACCGGGTGGTGCGTGACGAGGAGATCGGCCTTCCCCCGCCGGCACGCCGCGACGACCGCGGGTGTCGCATCGAGCGCGATTACCGTCCTCGTCGCGGGCGCATCCGGATCCCCCAGGAGGATTCCCACGTTGTCCCAGTCCGCCCGATGGGCGAACGGGAATTCGTCGTCGAGCGCCCTCCAGACGTCACGGACCGTCACGGTGGAGGGAGAAGCTGTGCCCCCGGGACGGTTCACGCCTTTCCCCCACGCATCACGATGTCAACTGGTGGGCCCACCTGGCCTCGAACCAGGGACCGACCGGTTATGAGCCGGTGGCTCTGACCAACTGAGCTATGGGCCCGTAATCCCTTGTGAAATCCAGAATCTGTATTTTCCCCGCGAAACGGGGGAATTGTCAATCCGGTTCCCGGCATCTCCGGGGACAACCTCCCTCTCCCTACTCGATAAACGTCCGGAGCCTCTTGCTGCGGCTGGGGTGGCGCAGCTTCCGGAGCGCCTTGGCCTCGATCTGCCGGATGCGCTCCCGCGTCACCTCGAAATCCTGCCCCACCTCCTCCAGCGTGTGATCCGACCTCTCGCCGACTCCGAAACGCATCCTCAGAACGCGTTCCTCCCTCGGCGTCAGGGTCCCGAGGACTTTTTTCACCTGCTCGGCCAGGTCGATGTTGATCGCGCTATCCACCGGGGAGGCCGTATTCTTGTCCTCGATGAAATCCCCGAGGTGGCTGTCCTCCTCCTCCCCGATGGGGGTCTCCAGCGAGATGGGCTCCTTCGCGATCTTGAGCACCTTGCGGACCTTCTCCAGGGGGATGTCCATCCGCTCGGCGATCTCTTCGGGAGTGGGCTCCCGCCCGAGCTCCTGGACGAGGTAGCGGGAGGTCCGTATGAGCTTGTTGATCGTCTCGATCATGTGCACGGGAATGCGGATCGTCCTCGCCTGGTCGGCGATCGCTCTCGTGATCGCCTGCCGGATCCACCAGGTGGCGTAGGTCGAAAACTTGTACCCTCTCCGGTACTCGAACTTGTCGACCGCCTTCATCAGGCCGATGTTCCCTTCCTGGATGAGATCGAGGAACTGCAGTCCCCGGTTGGTATACTTCTTGGCGATCGACACCACCAGGCGGAGGTTCGCCTCCACCAGTTCCCGCTTTGCCTCCCGGACCTTGCGCTCTCCCTGCTCCATCAACCGCAGCGTCTCGGTGAGGTTGGCGGCCTTCAAGCCCGCCTCCCGCTCCACACTGCGGATCTGCTTCCGCGCCTCCGTGATGATTTCCTCCATCCCGAGGAGGCGGTCCTTGCCCACGTGATATCGCATGGCGGCCTTCGCCAGCTTGTCCTTCCTCCCTCTTACCCTCCGGATAAGATCCAGAAGCTCCTTCTCGGGCAGTCGGGTTCTCTCCACGCAATCCCGGATCCGGCCTTCCGCCTGGTCGATCGTGTCGGCGTACCTGCGGATTTTGTCGCCGATGACCTCGATCTGCCGCTCCTTCAGATGGATCTCCTGAATCAACGCCTCCACCCGCCCGTAGAGGACGCCGACCTTTTTCTTCATCTGCGCCCGTTCCTTCGCGGGGATCTTTCCCTTCCGCAGCCGTTGCTCGAGCTCCCGGGCGGACTGCATGCCCTTCTTGATCCTGCTTATCACGCGCAGCACTTTCTCCTGGGCCTGCACTTCCTCCTCGTCGCTGGAGTCCTCGTCGAGGTCCTTGATCACGTCGCGGATCTGCAGTTCGCCGGATTTCAGCTTCTCCCCGATATGGAACAGCTCGTCAAGCGCGATGGAGCAGCTCTTCACCGCGGCCATGATCGCGCGCTCCCCGTCCTCGATCCGTTTGGCCAGATTCACCTCCCCTTCCCGGTTCAGGAGCGGAATCGAACCCATCTCCTTGAGGTAGAGCCGTACCGGATCGTTCGCCTTGATGCCGCTCGCGTAGTCGACTTCCTCCTCTTCCTCCTCCTGGGCCTCTTCTTCCTGGGCCTCTTCCGTCTCTCCGATCAGCTTGTTCTCGCCGGAAAGGGGGTCCTTCTGGAACGCGTCCACGACTTCGATCGCATTTTCCCCGAAGATTTCCATCACATCGTCGATCTGATCCCCCGTGAGGATATCGGGGGGAAGGGCGCTGTTCAGCTCGTCGTAGGTCACGAACCCCTGGGCGCGCCCCTTCTCGAGCAGTTCGTCGATTCCATCCAGTTTTCCCTTTCTGACCATCTCTTGCTCACCTCATCTGCGGGATCTTCTCTGTATCTCCAGTGTTTCCAGTTCCTTTCGGACGCCCAGCATCTTCGTGAACAGCTCCCGGGCCGTTTCGCCCCGCGTGGCGTTGATCTCGTCGCGGAGACGGGCGAGTTCGCCTCGCGCTTTTCTGATCCTCAATCCCAGCACGACCTCGGGGTAGATTCGCCTCGCTTCTCCCGGAGGCCCATCCGCCCGAATGATCTGCTCGGAAAGGTGCCCCCTGGCCTTCTCTCCGTCCGTCCCGTTCAGAATCGACGGGAGATCGGGCCAGTCGTCCGACGGCGAAAGCCGGCACAGCCTCGCCACCACCTCCCGGACCGCCTCCCCTTCCAGCAAGTCCTCCACCCCGTCCTGCCGGATGTCCTCGATGAGGGAAGGGTCACGGGAGAGCAATCCCAGCAGCATATCCTCCTCCGGCCGGGACGAGGAAGCCCGCGGAGGGATCCCGGGCGCGACGGGCACGACATCGTTTTTGCTTCCCCGGAGCCGTTCCCGAACCGTCTCCTCGGGCAGTCCGGCTGCCTTCGCCACCCGCTGGACGTACATGTGCGCCTCGGCGGCGTCGGTGATCCACGGCAGATACTTCCCCATCAATTGCAGATACGACAGCTTTCCCGAAATCCGGGAAAGGTCGTATTTGCGCGCCGCCGCTCTCTCGATGTACTCCATCAGGGGGATCGCCCGGTCAATCCGGTCGGACAGTTCCTCGGGGGGAGTTTCTTTCGCCCAGTCGTCCGGATCCATCCCCTTGGGGGGGAAAAGGACGAAGGGGCTTATCCCCGCGGCATAGAGGGGCCCTCCCGCTCGCACCGCCGAACGTTTCCCGGCCACATCCCCGTCAAATAATAGGATGACATCCCCCGTCATACGCTTCATCGCGCGGGCATGACTCTCGGTGAGCGATGTCCCGCATGTCGCGACGACGTTTTTCACCCCTGCCTGCCACATCCCGATCAGGTCCGTGTACCCCTCGACCACCAGAATCTTCCGTTCCCTGCGAATCGCCGGAAGCGCCTGGTGGAGTCCGTACAGGACGGAACTCTTCCGGTACATCTGGGATTCCGGGGAGTTGAGGTATTTGGGATCCGATTCGTCGATCGCACGGGCGCCGAAACCGCAGACACGCCCCCTGGCGTCCGCTATGGGAAAGATCACCCTCCCGCGGAATCGCTCCCGGTACCCGCCACCCTCGCGAGGGGCGAGAAGGCCCGCCGCCTCCGCCCGTGACAGCTCGATGCCTGCGCGCGCGAGGGCGTCGAGTAGATCCTTCCCCCGGCCGCCGTACCCGAGAAAAAACTCCTGTTCGGCCTCCGGCGATATCCCTCTCCGCCGGAGAAACTCCCGGGCGCCCTTCCCGGCGGGGGACGACCTCAGGAGTTCGCGGTACGTTTCGGACGCGGCCTGGAGAATGCGGTACAGATCCTCCTGCGGGCGCTCCGGCGCCGGACCTTTCTCGTATTGGATCGGGACTCCGTAGCGGTCGCCGAGATCCTCGACCGCGTCGGCAAACGACAGGTTGCGGGTTTTCATCAGAAAATGGAAAACCGACCCCCCTTCCCCGCACCCGAAGCAATGGAAGATCTGCTTCGCCGGATGGACGAAGAAGGAAGGAGTCTTTTCCCGGTGGAACGGGCAAAGGCCCCGGAAACTTGCCCCGCTCCGCGACAGGCGAACGGTATCGGAAACCACCTCGACGATGTCCGCCCTGTCCCGTATCCCGCGCAGCGTGCTTTCCGAGATACGACCACCCAAGTCTGGCCTGGCCTCGCTCTCCCTGGTCGGAAAAAATCCCTGGCGACGCAACCTCCCGGGAACAGGCTTCTCCCCGCTCAGGCTACCCGGCAAGCAGGCGCCGGACGATCTCGTTGACGGTCTTGCCGTCGGCGCGTCCCGCCACCTTCGGCATCAGTTCCTTCATGACGCGGCCCATGTCCGCGAGGGATTTCGCCCCGGCCGCCGCGATAGACTCGCTCACCAGGGATTCCACCTCGGCGTCCGGGAGCGGCTTGGGCAGGTACACCTCGAGAACGGCGATCTCCGCCGCCTCCTTCCCGGCGAGGTCGGATCTGCCCCCGCGTTCGAAAAGTTCGATCGATTCCCTCCGCTGCTTCACCATCGTCGCGAGCACCTTGAGGACCGCGTCCTCCCCGATCTCGCCCCGCGCCTCGATCTCTTTGTTCTTGATCGCTGCCAAGGTCATCCGCAAAGCAGAAAGGGCCAAGGAGTTTCTCTCCTTGGCCGCCTTCTTCATGTCTTCCCGTATCTGTTCCTTAACCCCCATTTCCCATCAGCCTCCTACTGCGGCGGCGGATACGGGCATGCCTACTGCGTTGCGCTCCTTCGTGCTCCTCGACGTAGTGTCCACTACGCCTGCGGTGCCCAAAGTTCGCGCGCCTTGTATCCACGCC
>JBAUKK010000242.1:0-2258 GCA_049577645.1 Candidatus Deferrimicrobiaceae bacterium | reverse complement strand
GTCGAGGTGGGGATCACCCTGGGGAGCTTCGGGCTGTTCTTCACGGCTTACCTGGTGTTCCTGAAGACCTTGCCCGTGCTGTCGATCACGGAAATCAAGGAGCACCTCTGATGGAGAATCGGATGATGTTCCAGGACAGGGAGGAATTCCTTTCGGCCCTTCGCAACCTGGCCCGGGAGGGAGTCCCGCAGGAAAGGATCCGGGTGGAAACCCCCTTTTACGTCCATGAGGTGGACGAGATCCTGCCGCCAAAGCCGGCGAAGGTAAAAAACTTCGCTCTCCTGGGCGCGGCGAGCGGCACCGTTACCGGGTTCGCCTTCACGATCCTTACGTCCCTTAGCTGGCCGCTCATCGTCGGGGGGAAGCCGATCGTCTCCCTTCCGCCGTTCGTCATCATCGCCTTCGCCCTGACGATCCTGTTCGGGGCCCTGTCCACGTTTTTCGGGTTTCTTGTCCTTGCCCGTCTGCCGAGCGTGTTCGGCGTCGTTCCGAAGGAGGAGAACGGCAACGCGTTCGTGATCACCGTGGAGCCGGGGGAGACGAAATGAAGGGGTTCCCGGAAATGACGGGCGGACGGATCGTCCTGTTCGTCCTCGCGGCTGTATTCGTGGCGCTCACCCAGTTCGGCCCCATCGCGAAAAGCGGCGGCTCGCTCCTGTTGGCGCTTCTGTTCTGGTGTACGGTCATCGAGGGCTGCATCGCCGTCGTGGCGGCGTGCACCCTGATCAAGGCCAAGTGGGTCGCCTCCGTGAGGAGGGAGTTGCTCTCGGTCTATCCTCTCCTTCTCTTCGTCTCGATCCTCTTCCTGTTCCTCGTTCCCTTCGTGGATTCCTATCCCTGGGTCGGAAGGGAGGGGCTCTGGTTCGACAAGAGGTTTTTCATCGGGAGAAATTTCGTCCTGCTGCTGCTCGCCTACCTTGCGGCGAAAAGATTCGCGATCGCCTCCGACAGGGACGAAGAGGCGAGGGTCCGGTTTGCAGCCATCTATCTCTTCGTGTTCGTCGCTTCCCAGTCCCTCATGGCGTTCGACTGGGTCATGTCGCTGGCGTATCCCTGGATCAACACGCTGATGGGAGGCTTTTTCTTCATCGAATCCCTGTTCGCGGGATTCGCCCTGTCGGGCATCCTCTACGCGTTTCTCCACGGAAGGCCCGCCCCGACCCACGGGCCGGAAGGCCGCTCCGACCTGAAAGACATCGCCATACTTCTTTTCGGGTTCAGCATTCTGTGGGTGGGGCTCTTTTTCGCCCAGTTCCTCGTGATCTGGTACGGGAATCTCCCGGAGGAGGTGGGTTTTCTCCTGGAGAGAGTTTCCTCGTCGCCTCTCCGCGAGCTTTCCATTTCGATCCTCGCCTTCTACTTCTTCATCCCCTTCCTGGTCCTGCTGCCCGGCAGATCCAAGACGAACCCCTTCGTGGTGTTCGCCGTCTCCGTTTCCATCCTGCTGGGGCTCCTGGTTGAACGGTTTGTCTATCTCGCCCCCGAGGTTCCGCTGAGCTCCGTGGGGCTGGCGATCGATTTCGCCATCCTCCTGGTCCTCTTCGTCTTTTTCGTTGTGAAGAAAGGATCCGGGGAGAGGGTTCTCGAAGCGTAGCCCGCAGGATTTATCTGCCCAGGCAGATATTGGTGGCCGGGATCACGCAGAGGAAGGTGAAAGGATCGTCCCCGGCGTTTTCGAAGTTGTGCTCCTCGTCTCCGGGCACGTAGACGAAGGAGCCCGGTCCCACCTCCCGGTCGCCGTTCTTTTGCCGGACCATTCCCCTGCCGGAGAGGATGTAGACCTCGTGTTCCCACGCGTGGGCGTGAAAGGGGGTGCGTCCGCCGGGGGCGATCTCGAAGTGGCGCATCGTGAAGGTGGGCGCCCCGACGTTGTCCCCCATCAGGACCCGGATGGTTACCCCTTCCGCGCCCGGGTCGGTGACCCCCTTTCCTTCAATTTCATTCCACTTCGCTGTGTACATGGTTCCTCTCCTCTCCGGTGGATTTGTACGATCAGGATAGCACGGCGAAACACAAAGGTCCGTTCCCGGCGCAGCAGCACCCGACCGCCCCGGCTGCGGCCGTATGTGATTCCCCCGGGCGCGGGGAGGCAATCGGGGTATGCCCGTTCAGGAGAGCGGCCCTTCCCCGGGGGGCTCGCGGTCCGGGTTATCAATGCGCGGATGCGATAACGCTTCCTCCGGCACCTCCGGTCCCAGCAAGACAGCGATCCATCGCGTATCTTCGTTGCTGTCGAATGCAATCTTCAGGGTCATGGT
>JBAUKK010000241.1:0-6117 GCA_049577645.1 Candidatus Deferrimicrobiaceae bacterium | reverse complement strand
CTCGCTCACTTGGTGTTTAATATTACTCATTCCGCCGGGGAAGTGCGGAATATTTGGGGGTATAATTGGGGGTATTATAAGGGGGAATTGGTAAATTAAGTTTTCAAATTCATGTAGTTATGTCTGTTGTTCGACTCCCCCCGCCCCAATCATCCTGTAACTGCCCGTTCGGGCAGGACTTTTCCCTTCAATGAGACTTTTCCGGTCAACAGACCCCGGGGATAATGAGCACATGCCCAGGGAAAAGAAAGCCGACGTGGAGGTCCCCAACGATACCTTCTACTGCTCGGTGGACGGCTGGCGGAGACCTTCGAATTCGGTGTGAACCGGCGCCGGGGATGGAAGATCGAGGTCGTTGGCGGTTCTTCTGGGCATTTCGCGATCCCCCGCAGCTCAACTACTGGCAATCGCCAGGTCGGTCTGACCAGCGGGCGACGTTCTCAAGGACCGGTGCGGGATCCGCGTAGGCCTCGCAGAGGAGCTTGTGGTAGAGGCACTCCTCGGGTGATCGGAGGCGGGCCTCGGGGTGGCGCTCCGCGTACTGCCTGGCCTCCGTCGTCGGCAACCAGTGGCCGACGGTCTCGGCAAGGAGATTTACCGTGCCGCTGCCCTCGTCGAACTGTTCCTTGTCCCTCCAGACGATCTCCCCGGGCAGGAGGTCTTCGCAAGCCCTGCGGAGCACCCACTTCTCGACCGGATTCGGGCCGCAGTTCCTCCGGAGCTTGAGATCGGGCGGGATCATCTGCGCGAGCTCGATCATCTCCACATCCAGGAACGGTACGCGGCCCTCGACGGAGTGGGCCATTGTCATGCGATCGACCCGTTGGAGATTGATGTTGTGCAGGGACCCGACCGACCGGCGGAGCTCCCTGTGAAGGAGGGCGGCATCCTCGTAGTCGCGGTAGTATCGGTATCCTGCGAAGAGTTCGTCCGCTCCCTCGCCGGTGAGGATGACCTTCACCTCGCACGCGGCCAGGCGGGCGGTGAAGAAGCAGGGGATGGCACTCCGCACGAGATCCTGGTCGAAGGACTCCAGGTGATAGAGGATCTCGGGCAGGCATGCCGCGATTTCGCCGGGCTCGATGACATGCTCGTGATGGATGGTGTCGAGGTGCCGGGCCACGGTGCGGGCTGCCTCGAGGTCGCGGCTCCCCTCCGTGCCGACGGAGAAGGTGTGAAGCTGTCTGATGTGGGGCCGGACGAGAGCCGCGATGATGCTGCTGTCGAGGCCGCCCGAGAGGAAGGCCCCGACCGGCACATCGCTCATCAGGCGCTTCGTCACGGATCGTTCCAGGGTCTCGCGGAGGAGGGTGATGTGCTCGTTCAGCGTCCTCGGTTCAGGTGCCCGGTCGGGAACTTCGTAGTAGGCCCGGGTTCCGATCCCTGAGTGGAACCACGAACCGGGCGGGAACTCGGTGACGTGGTCCGCCAACCCGACAAGCGCTTTGATCTCTGAGGCGAAGAGGAGGTCCCCGTCGCGCCGGCCGAAGTAGAGCGGCTTGATGCCGATCGGATCCCGCGCGACGAACAGGTGAGAGCCGTCCGTTATAGCAAACGCGAACATCCCGTCGAGATTGCGGGGGCAGTTGGTACCTTGCTCGCCGTACAGGTGGAGGACCGCCTCGCTGTCGCTCTGCGTCCGGAAACGATGTTGCCCTTCCAGATCGGCCCGCAACGAGGGGAAGTTGTAGATCTCGCCGTTCGCGACGATCACACGGCCACCCTCCTCGGTGCGGATCGGTTGATCTCCACCGGCCGGATCCATGATGGCCAGACGGCGATGACCCAACACAGCCGGCCTCTCAGGCTCCCGAAAGATCCCCTGCGCGTCGGGGCCACGATGCACGAGTCGGCGCATCATCACGCGGACCATCTCCTCGTCGCACTTACCCCAGATGCCCGCGATGCCACACACGGCTCTTACTTCTCCCTCTCCAGCAAACCCCGGCTCTCCAGGAACTCGTGAGCGACGTCGCCCGGGCTTCGTTTCTTCACGTCCACCTCGAAGTTGAGCCGCCGCATGGTAGCGTCGTCCAGACGCCCGGCCAGCAGCTCCAACACCTCGCGAAGCTCCGGATGTGCCTGAAGGACTTCGGTACGGATCACCGGCGCTGCCTGGTAGGGGGGGAAGAAACCGCGGTCGTCTCGCAGCGGCTGGAGATCGAAGGCAGCGATCCGTCCATCGGTGGCGAAGGCGGAGATGACTTCCACCTCGCGGTTCGCGATCGCCTGGTACATGAGGGCCGGATCGAGATCCCGGACCTCACGGAACTGAAGCCCGTATGCGCGGCGCAGTCCCGGATAGCCGTCCGGCCGTTCGCTGAACTCGGCGGTGAACCCGGCCCGAAGCGTTCCTGAAATCGCGATCAGGTCGGAGATCGTCCGCAGGTTGCGGAAGGTGGCGTCGGACTTCCGGACGGTGATCGCGTAGGTGTTGTTGAAACCGAACGCGCGGAGCCATTCGGCCGCGAAACGCTGCCGGTACTCGCGGGCAACCGTCTCGTGTGCTCGACCGGGATCCCCAATGACGGATTGCTTGAGGATCGCGGTCAAGGCGGTGCCGGTGTACTCGGCGTAGAGGTCGATTCCCCCGCTCTTGAAGGCGCCGTGGCAGATCATCGTTCCCCCGAGGTTGAAGCGCCGTTCCACCCTCAGGTCGGTGCGCGCCTCGATGAGCTGGGCCATCAGCTCTCCGAGGATCAGCTGCTCGGTGAAGTTCTTCGTGCCGATCCGGACCGTCCGCCCGTCGCCTGCAGGCGGTCCCCAGGCCGGGTTCGAGGAGGAGGTGCTTGTCGAAAAGTACGCGAAACATCCCGCGATGATGAGCGCAACAGGCATCGAGAGCGCCGCCGGGCGCAGGCAGCGGTCGATCGCCGCCCTGAACCGGGAATCCCTCGACCGCCTGCGACGAAGCCCCCATTGGGACGCCGCGATGGAACCGTCGACGATCAGCGCCAGCACCGCAGCAGGGATCGCTCCGAGCAGGATGAGATCGGTATTCGACAGAGCCAGCCCCCGGTTGATGAACTGGCCGAGACCTCCGGCGCCGATGAAGGCAGACAGGGTGGCGATCCCGACACTGACCACCGCGGCCGTGCGAATGCCGGCCACGATCACAGGCATCGAGAGTGGGAACTCGACCAGCCACAGCCGCTGGCGCGGGGTCATCCCGATGCCGCGGGCCGCCTCCAGCACGGGGGGAGACACGCCTTCCAGACCCGTCAGCGTGTTGCGAACGATCGGCAGGAGAGCATACAGGGTGAGGGCGATGATGGCTGGGATCGCGCCGATCTTCTGGAGCAACGCCAGGAGGATCGCGAGCATCGCCAGGCTGGGGATGGTCTGAAGGATGCCGACACCCCCCGTCAGCGGGCCGCGGAGCCACCAGGTCCGGGCAGCGCAGATGCCGAGGGGAATCCCGAGAAGGATCGCCATTCCCGTGGAGACACCGGTCAGCATCAGGTGCTCGCCGGTACGCAACCAGAGCTCGGGCAACCGCTCCGAGAGGAACGCGATCCACGAGTCCCCGGCCATTACAGCATCCCCCCGAAGGCCGCGAGCTGCCGGGCGGGCTTGGCGAAGAGCTCGCGTACGAACTGGGTGGCCGGCTTTTTCAGGATCTCCTCTCTCGTTCCGATCTGCTCGAGGCGGCCGGCATGGAGGACGGCGATCCGATCGCCCAGGGCGAGGGCCTCGAAGATGTCGTGGGTCACGAAGACGATCGTCTTCTTCAGCCGTTCCTTGAGCGAGAGCAGTTCCTGCTGGAGCGTATCCCGCGTCAGCGCGTCCAGCGCGCCGAAGGGCTCGTCCATCAGCAGGTAGGCAGGATCGGCCGCCAGGGCCCGTCCCACACCGACGCGTTGCTGCTGGCCGCCGGAGAGCTCCTCCGGGAACCGATGGGCGTAGGTCTTGGGATCGAGCCCGACGGTCTCGAGAAGCTCGTGGGCCCGTTCCCGTCGCTTCTTTGCTGGCCAGCCAAGAAGACGTGGCACCATGGCCACGTTCTCCTCGACCGTCATGTGGGGGAACAGCCCGATTCCCTGAAAGACGTAGCCGATCCGTCGGCGTAGCGTGATCGAGTCCTGCAGAGCGATGTCCTGGCCGTCCACCTCGATCGTGCCGGACGTGGATTCAAGGAGGCGGTTCGTCAGCTTGAGAAGGGTGGTCTTGCCGCAGCCGGAGGAACCCAGGAGGACAAGGGTCTCGCCCTCGCGGACGTCAAAGGAGACGTCGTTGACGGCGAAGTAGCGGCCGCCATCGAAGGACTTGGAGACGTGCTTCAGAGAGATCATGGTTTGTCATCCCGCAGAAACGTGGACTCGTTCCACCACGGGAGAGTTCGAGGAGAAGCCCCACCCAGGAGATTGACAGGCGCATTTCCCATTCACCGGATCAGCGGCGGATGTAGCCAGTCACCGCTGCTCCGCTCGGATACTTGCCCCGCGTCGCGACCATCTGATCGCGCAGCTTCGAAAATTGCTCGGGGGGGGCGGCGATGAACAGGTCGGCGAAATGCTTGCCCCGGTCCTCCCACTCCCTGGTCTCGATTTTGCGATCGTGCAGGAGGGACAGCACCTCCCGGCGCTCATCGGCGTCGGTGAACCACCTCTGTGGGAGCCTGGCGCCCGGAACCGCTCCGAAGGTGAGGCCGTGCTTCTCGAAGACGGTTTTGATCGGTGCGTGATCGAACATCCGCAGGATCGTGACCACCGCAAAGGGACCGAAGTCGCCGGGGTAGTCCTTGCCCAGGTGCCGCAGGATTACGTCGAAGGTACGCTCGGTCACGTAGCCGATCGTGCCGGTGCTGATCAGCAGGTTGCTGCTACGGAACCAGGCAACCTCGTCCTCGGCCGGAGTGACGTCCGGCTGCTCGAAGTCCCGCGCTATTCCGCCGTCGAGCAGTCCGGCGTCCAGGGCGCAGCGGATCGCCGGTTGGGAGCTGTCGAGTCCCACTGCACGCATGTCACAGTTCGGCGGCGGCACGATGTTGAGCCACATCCGCATGGCCTCGCACATCGCGTGATACTCCTTCGGGGCACGCGACGCGAAGAAAGCCACGATCTCGTCGAGCCGGCATCCGTACTTCACGACCGCCGCCCCGATTCCGTACGAGCAGCCGACATCGAGCATCTGGACGGGCCTGGCGTTGCCGTTATGCTCTCGCAGCAGCCCCGCTGCCGCCGTGCAGTAAGGCCGGGCCTGATCGCTGATCTCGTAGCCGATCTTCGCCATCAACGCGATGTACGAGTGCGGCGTCGGCGCGATATAGACGTCGTCGAAGCTTGCCTTGGCCTCGTTCGCGGTGTCGTAGCTCATAGCATCTCCTTAAAAACCCTGACGGCCTGGAAAGGGAATGTTCCGTACGTCGTTAGAATTTGCGCGGAGCTTCTTGGCGAAGTGTATACCACCACTTCCTTCGTGTCCACCAAATCTTCCGGAGTGCCTCGACCAGGACCGGCATATGTCGATGACCGGCAGGTCTCCGGCGAGCCTCCGTCGGAAGCGACGGAGGTGTTGGAGGAATTGCGGCGACTGATCGAAGGGCAAAAGTTCACCTCGCCGGAGGATCTCCAGTCTTTTACCGACCGCTTCATGCGGCAGCGCAACCAGGCGCCCCTGGATGACTTCCATGGCCTATCGCCGGAGCAGATGCACCGGGTTCTCGATTTCCCCTTTGATTCTCCGGAACTGGTGACCTATGCGCCGGTCGTCGCCGGCGATCCGAATGCGCCGATCCTCACCCTGTTCGGCCTGCTGGCGGATGCCATCGGCGAACAGGGGCTTAAAGCCACCGCCACCGGCAACCTGCCTCGCAACGTCTGCCGGAAGGCGGCGTCGGCGTACCGGGGGAAAGAAGCGATCAGGGAAGATGCCCGTTTCGCACCCATCAACAAGGAGGAAGATTATTTTGACCTGCATGTGACACGTCTGGTTGCCGGGCTGGCGGGGCTGATTCGCAAATATCGGGGACGGTTCATCCTCAGCCGCGAGTGCCGGGTGTTGCTGGCCGATCATGGCCCGGGCGGCATCTACCCGCGGCTGCTGCACTCCTATGTCCGTGATTTCAACTGGGGCTACCGGGACCGCTATCCGGACCTGGGGTTCCTCCAACGCTCC